>NZ_JBFHGL010000010.1 GCF_041583195.1 Sulfurimonas sp. | reverse complement strand
CCACTTCCACCATCTAGTGTATCATCGCCTATTTGTCCATATAGTAAATCGTTTCCTGTACCACCATCTAATACATCATTACCGTTCTGACCGTATAGCTTGTCATCTCCCTCATTTCCGTTGATTGTGTCATCACCGTCTCCACCGTAAATAGTGTCATTTCCATCAAGACCATTTACGACATTATCTTCAGCTCCATATCTTAAAGTATCGGCTTCTGAAGTACCATTTACTAAAATATCAGCAATATTTAACGTGCTTCCATTCTCAAACTCTATTAATTCAACTCTATTGTCTAAAGTTTTATACCAGTCTGTTACGGTGACTTTATCATTTAGTTCCTCAAAAGTTTTATCTTCCTCTTTTAGGGCTATTATTAGGTTGTCTCCATCTTTTTCATATATAATATCTTGTGCAGTTATATCTGTTCCAAACTTTATAGAATCTAACCCTGATTCATCAAATACACTGTCTTTTCCGTCTCCGCGGTTAAATATGTAAGTATCATTTCCGCTTCCTCCTGATATAGTGTCATTTCCTTCTCCACCTGTTATAGTGTCATTTCCAACTCCACTGTTGACAATATCGTCTCCGGCTTGAGCATTAATATTATCATCTCTAGAATCTAGTCCCGATATGGTGTCGTTTTTAGCTGTACCGATCAGACCTGCTATCTCTTCAACGCCTATTGTAGTTCCATCGGCAAATTCAAATGTTTCTATTCTAGAGCCAGATACAAACCAGTCTCTTATAGTTACTTTATCTTCCAGTCTATAAAAAGAACTGTCTCCATTTTTAAGACCAATTACCATTGTATTTCCATACTGTTTAGCAACTATGTCATCTTTTGTGATTCCATCTGTAAATCTTAAAGTATCACTTCCTGATGTGTCATAAATAATATCTTTACCGTCTCCTCTACCATAAACATATGTATCGTTTCCTGAAGCATCTCTAAGATAATCGTTTCCTTCTCCACCTTCTACAGTATCGTTACCGGAACCTGCATTAATATTATCTTCGCCTTTACCTCCGTTGATCGTATCGTTTCCATTTCCACCGTTTACGGTATCATCTCCAGCACCTGCTTCTATTTTATCGGCATATGAGCTTCCGTTTATAGTGTTGTTTTCAGAACCGTAAACATAGTATCTATTTGATGTCCAGCTATTATCAAAATTTACGCTTGGAAAAGTTTCTGTTTTAGTGATCTCAAGTTCTTCACCGTCACTAAAGATGATCTTCTCTATTCCTCTATTTTCATTTTTCCAGTCTTTTATAACTACATAATCTTTTAATTCATCATATGTGTCATGAGCACCTATAACTTCTATGATCAGGTTATCTCCATTAACACCTATATTTACATCACCTCTATTAATATCCGTCGAGAACATCAAAGTGTCATTACCGGCATTTATCTCTATAGAGTCTTTAGTAGCATAATCATCAACTATTACTTTAAAATCCCCGCGGTTATAAACATATATGTCATCGCCCACTTCACCTCTCATAATAGCACCAGGTTTACTAAAGAGGGTATCTTCTATATTTACATTTACAAACAATGCAGCTATATCACTACTTTGGAGTTTTGAACCATCACTAAACTCTAAACTTTCAACATTATTATCACCGTTGAACCAGTCCTTTAGAGTTATCTTGTCACTAAATTCATTGAAGTTTTTACCATCTTCTTTGATTGTTGCTATAAGGTTGTATCCATCTTGTTTAAAAACAATATCATCTTTGGTAATTCCGTCTCCAAAGCTAAGAGTGTCCGTTCCTCCAATATCTGAAATAGTATCCTTACCATCTCCTATATTGAAAATATATTTATCGTCTCCAAGTCCACCTTTTAAAACATCTGAACCTGTTCCACCAGTAAGTGTGTCATTACCAAGACCGGCATCTATAGTATCTGAACCATCACCTGCATCTATTGTGTCATGTCCTGTACCACTATCTACAGTATCATCTCCACTACCAGCATTTATAGTATCATTTCCTGCATTTGAGCTGATAGTATCATTACCGACTCCACCGTCTATAGTATCGTCTCCACTTCCACTAATTACTACATCATCTCCATCTAAAAGATTTACTTCAACACCCTTATCACCAAAGATTAGGTAATCATTTTCATTTGTACCTTTTTGAATGTCAGCTAAGTTTATTGCTGAGCCATCATCTAAAACTATATTTTCAACTCTTGTATTTAGATCTAACCAATTAGTTAAAGTTATCTTATCACTTAGATTTTCAAACGATACACCATCTTCTTTTAGTGCTACTACTAAGTCATTTCCTTGCGCTTTTATGATTATGTCATCTTGTGTTAATCCAGTTCCAAGTTGAAGAGTATCGTTACCTTTTGAATCTACTACAGTATCTTTACCGTCTCCTCGACCAAATATATATGTATCATTACCATATCCACCATCAAGTCTGTCTACTCCACTACCACCATGAAGCGTATCATCTCCATAACCTGCTTTTAAAGTATCATCTCCTAAATCACCATTAAGCAGATCATTACCGTCTCCACTCTCTACAATATCATTTCCGGCACCTGCATTTATGGTATCGTTACCAGAATTAGACTCTATGGTATCGTTTCCATCTCCACCATCTATAGTATCTGCACCATTACCTGTAATTACAACATCATCTCCTCCAAGTGCATCTACATTTATACCTTCATCACCATAAGTTAAGTAGTCATTCCCTTCTGTCGCACCTTGTATCTCTGTAAAACTTACAGAAGAACCGTCATTAAGAACTATGTTTTCAACTCTTTTGTTTACATCTAACCAGTCTTTTACAATGATCTTATCACTTAGATTTTCAAACTCTACACCATCTTCTTTTACAGCTATGATCATATCATTACCATTTGCAACCGCTATTAAGTCATCTTTTGTGATTCCATCGCCAAACTTTATAGTGTCGCTACCTGCATTTCCGTAACTATAACTATCAATGATCGTATCTTTCCCATCCCCACGGTTAAATACATAAGTATCATTTCCAAGTCCGCCTTGAAGGTTATCAGTACCTTCTCCACCGCTTAAAGTGTCATCTCCTCTACCTGCTAAAAGTGTATCTGAACCTGAACCACCATCTAAGCTGTCATTACCATCATTGGTTACTATGGTATCATTACCGCTACTGCCAGATATAGAGTCATTTCCACTACCCGTAGTTATGTTGTCATCGCCTGCCAAAGCATCAAGTGTAACACTAGAGTTACCAAATACTAAAGAATCACTTCCATCTGTTGCAGACTGCAAGTCTTCTATTTTTAAGATCGTTCCATCACTTAGTTTTATATTTTCAACTGCAGAATTTGGATTTGTTGCGTCTTTTATTGTTATGGAGTCATTCTCATTAATCGAAACTACTATATCTGAACCAACTATCGTTACATCTAGATCTTCTTGAGTAATTCCTTCTCCAAACTCTATAGTATCGTTACCTGCGTTTTTAGAAAGAGAATTGTTATATCCGTATTTGTAAGCATCTAAAATTGTGTCATGTCCATCACCTAAGTTATAAACATAAGTATCGTCTCCTAGTCCACCTTTAAGTGTATCTGAACCTGTTCCTCCTGTTATGGTGTCATTTCCACTTCCTGAACTTAGAGTATCGTTACCTTCTCCGCCAATAAGAGTATCGTTACCTGCATTTGTAGATATTACATCATCACCAGTTCCACCTGCTACAGTATCAGATCCGCTTCCTGTTGTCACAGTATCATTCCCGGCTCCTGCATCTACAGTTACTGCACTATCTCCATAAACTAGAGTGTCATCACTGTCTGTTGATGATTGAAGTGAAGCTATATCTATATTTGTTCCATCATTTAGCGTGATATTTTCTATTTTATTAGCTGGAAGTGTATAGTTTTTAAGAGTTATGCTTTCACCGTTATCTAAAGATATGATCAGGTCATTACCATCTGTTTTAGAGCTTAACATATCTAAGGTAATTCCATCGCCAAACTTCAAAGTATCGTTACCGATAGAATCTAAAATTGTGTCTGAACCGTCACCTAAATTATAAATGTAGGTATCATCACCGCTTCCACCATTAAGTGTGTCGTCACCTGTTCCACCTGTTAAAGTGTCATTTCCAGCTCCTGCGTCAATTGTGTCATTACCTGCTCCACCATCTATTACATCATCTCCTACAAGAGCATTAACTACGTCATTACCATCATAACTCCTGAGTGTTTCAGAAGCGTTTGTGAGAGTGATGGTGTTATCTGCATCATCCATAAAGTAGGTTTGTGCCACTTCTGCAAAGTTGAGCGTTGTCCCGTCTTTAAAGAGGATAGTTTCTATGCGGTACTGAGGTAAGAAGTACTCTTTTACAGTGATGCTATCCGTGTTTGATAGAGTAATGATGAGATCGTTATTGTTGGTATGGAGCGTTATTTCATCTTTTGAGATATCTACAAGTTTAAGGGTATCACTGCCCCCTTTGTCGTAGATGATGTCTGCTCCGTCACCTTTGCGATAGAGGATGACATCTGTACTGCTTCCTGTAGAGATGATATCATCGCCTTTTTCGCCTAAGATAGTTGTGTTATTACCTATGGATGTAATGAAGTCGTCTGTTTGGCTACCAACTATAAAGTTACCATTACCGTTAAAAATCATATCCTCATCAAACACGTGGAACTTACTTGTATCGAGTGTGAGAGCTGTTTGAATGTAAGTTTTATCAGGGCTCTCTTCAAGTGACTCCAAGAGTGATTGCATATCTTTTTGACGAAGATATTTTTGGATGAGGCTGGTGATGACTTTATCATCTGATGGGTAATTTGAAGTATGAATCCTAAAATCACTCTCTAAATGTTCTGATGTAACATGTATTTCATAAGAGATACTTCCAGCTTGTCCATTTGAACCATATGATTCTACTGTAACTATCTCATACTCATACGAATAGTTCATATACCTTCCTATCTGCATATTGAGCAGTTGGGCTAAGTAGGTTTTTTCTTGCAAGGAGTGTTCGTTACTATTGAAATACTCTGCTGCTTTTTGGAGCAGGAGTGCTCTATCATCTACGATAAACTTACTGCTATCTTTACTATAATGCGCACCATCAAGGTCAAACGCACTTTGAAGAGCAAAAGCTCCCTCATATCTATTGATAAATTCTCTTTGATAGTATGTGTTGTAGTAGTCAACTTGATTTGAAAGAATTACACTTGAAGTTGTAAGTGTTTCGTTAAGTGTTTCATTGGCATGTTGTTTGAAAGTTGCTTCAAGTCTTGCTTCTATGGCTGGGGTTTGGGTTGGGCTGTTGGTGAGTCTCTCTAGTATCCATACACGTTTGTCTATCTCTGCTAGGTTTACATCTCCTACTACATTGTACTTCTCTTTCATCGAGTCTATAAGCTCTGTGTAACCACTCCACATATCACTAAACTCTTCAAACCCCTCTGCAATAGCTTGGACACCTCCTGCTTGAAGTTCAAGTGCTTTTTCTTTAAGGGCATCGTTGGTGTTGTAAGATATGAAGCTATCCATGATGAGACCATAGCCTCTTAGCTGTGGTAAGAAAAGAGTATCTGGATCTACACTGTAGTCTGGTATAGTAGAGGTATCTACTGTAGTAAGGATAGGGTTATACTCTAAGTTTACATCTGCTACGAGTTCTTTGTTGTTTTGTGTATCGGTGTATTTGCTCGCTTGTGTGAGGGTTGCTCCGCCTAGGGTAATGTCGGTGTTTACATAGTTAAGGTCTATGCTTTTTACACCTATGTCTTTGAGGCTTTGGAGTTCGTCGGTTTGTGTGGTGCCGTCACCATTTGCATCCTTCCAGATTTGCAAGCGGTTGAAGAGTTCATCTTGTCTATCTATTTTTCCATCATGGTTGGAGTCTATAAGCTCTTTTAGTTCTTCAAAGCCGTTTTTTGTGAAGTTACCAAATACTTCATCGATTCCGTCTATCTTTCCACTTTCGTTTTTATCATAAACAAGTATGCCATCGTTTGGAGCTATCCAACTTACTCTCTCTTTTATGCCATCACCTGTAATGTCAAAGTAGGCGTTGGAGTCACTTAGCGCTACCGTGGAGATGAAACCGTCTTTGTCTGTGTCTAGGACTAATGGATCTCTTGGTGGTGGAGGTGGATTTAGAGGGTCTGGATCTGGATTAAAATCAGGATCAGTTGTATGATTATCATCACCTATACCATGATCGGTTTCATCATATTGTCTATCATCATTATAAGGGTCAGTTATTAGATCACCATCTAAAAGTGCCTCTAAAACTTTATCTGCCATATCATCAAGAGAACCACCTTCTAAGCCTATTTCTCTACCTTTTGCATTATTCCATAAATCCATATTTTTTTCTTCAGAGGGTTGATCATGAGTTAAATCTCCTCTAAGCTCATTAGCTATCCCTGCTAAATTGGCAATATATTCTCCATAATCTTGTGTCATTGCTGCACTTGTGTATGCATGCCTAAAAGCATCCCATTCACCATTATGAGCACTATTTGGATCTAAACCAAAACTTGTTGCATATCTATTTGAATCTTGCATATATCTGTTGTATATATCATCAAAATAACTCATCTTTTTTCTCCTAATGTAATATATTTTCGTTTATTTACTGTAGATAGATAAAAATATCCATCTTGAGATGTACTACACATTTCTTCTACAAAACTCTCAGGTAAATATTTACTTCTATTAGAACTAAAAATATCTATATTTGCTCGATGAAATTTAAGCAACTCTACTTTCTTGTTATTTAATACTACCAAGCTCCAAGCACCTTCATCATTAGCATATTCAATACTTTTTAAATACTCGTTCATTCTTTGTACTTCGCTAGTATTGTGTTCCTCGAATACTTCCCATCCATAAGGTGGAAGTACACATATTTTTTCATAGTTTTTTTCCAATAAATCAGTAACTTTTACAAACTTATTATTTTCCCACATATTTAAAAGTTTTATTTCAAGATGATTATTTTCTTCTTTACTTGCAGAACTTGAACATGCAGTTAAACCTATAATCAAACTAGATTTACAAAGCATTTGTAAAATATTCATTACGCCACCTCTCTTTTTAATTTAAATTCTATGTTATTTTGTACTAGATGCCATGATTTATTTTTGTATTTCAAGTGTCTCATATTCTCAAACCCCTCTGCAATAGCTTGAATACCTCCTGCTTGAAGTTCAATAGCTTTTTCTTTAAGAGCATCGTTGGTGTTGTAAGATATGAAGCTATCCATGATGAGACCATAACCTCTTAAAAATGGAAGAGTGCTAGATTCAGGGTACTCTGTGTAGTCAGGTATTGTAGATGTATCTATAGTTGTGATTCTACTGTCAAATGTAAGTTCCACATCTGCTGCCAGTTCAAGGTTACCGTTTTGGTCTGTGTATTTACCTGCTTCTGTAATAAGGTTACCGTTTACGTTTATGTTCGTACCTACTACATTAAGATCAATAGACTTTACACCTGCATCTTTTAAGCTGACCAGTTCATCTTCTTGGCTAATTCCATCTTGGTTTATGTCGTTCCATACTTTTAGTCTTGAGTATAGTTCATCTTGTCTGTCTATCTTACCATCATAGTTAGAATCAGCTATTTGACGTAGTTCCTCAAACCCTGTAGTTGTCGGGTTTCCAAATACTTCATCTATACCGTCTATTTTTCCGTTTTCATTTTTATCGTAAGCTACCAGTGCATCGTTTGGAGCTATCCAACCTACCTTTTCTTTTACACCATCCCCCGTAAGGTCAAAGTATGCACTAGAATCATCTAAAGATATAGTAGATATAAAACCATCTTTATCTGTGTCTAAAACTAAAGGATCACTCATTCCAGGTTGTGTTGGATCATATGGTGTTTGGTGTCCTTGCCCATTATTCGGATCATTTGGATACATATCTGAATGATCAGGTACGCCATCACCATCACTATCTGGGGATGCGTCATTTGGATATGGGTCTAAATTGTCTGGTATTCCATCACCATCACTATCTGCTTGTGAATTATTAGGTGGTTCTATTGAATTATCAAGCTCATTCATAAGCTCATCCATAAGTCTATTCATTTCATTTGTTCTATTTTCTAATAAATCATAGGTAGCTAATATTGGTTCTTTTATTGCTTGAAAAAAAGGTGCCATTAATGGAATCTCTGAACTATAAAAATCAATCCATGCTTCTAATGCATCTCTAGGTGTTTCTAATGGTGTACCAATATTTTCTTGAAAAACTTCAAGTTGTCCTCTTGCTATTTCTTCTCTAGTTGCCATTTTTATTTTCCTTTTTTTATGATATTTTTTACTTGATAAAAGTTCTCTTGACCTGCAGCATGTGCAGCAAGTTCACATAAATCTTTATATTTTTTACAAATTCCATTGCTGACAAATAATTCTGTAGCATCTACTTCACCTGTACTTGCTAGGTAAACAAATACATTTTTAAGTTCTTTTTTTGATGTTCTATTAATTAAACCTGCGTTAATCATTGCCGTAAAATATCTCATATTTTTATTGTGTACATACCTATACTTTAAACTTCGTCTCGCTTTATAAAGTAAGTCTGTTGATGGATGTTCTAACTTTGCACCACTTTTTTCTATAACTTTTAGGTATTCATTCATCATTAGCTGAGTCAATGTATCCTCATGTTTTGCAGTTATTACTATAGGATTAATATCAGAAGTTTGCTTTAATAAATTTTCAAAAACTTCAAAATTGTTGTATCGATAACTAGTATACAGTGGTGGGTATTTTGAATATCCATTTTGTATATCAGTTAATAAATTTGGATTCATCCCAGCATCTAGAAGCAGTTTGATGACTTCTGCACCATTTTTAACTGCTGAACAATGTAGTGATGCTTTTTCTGGAAATGTAAATTTCTCCTGACCAATTAATACTTCATAATTAAGGTCTGGACTATAAGTTAATAATAATTTTACAAACTCTATATTGATTTTATTTTCTTCAATTAGTATCAAGTCAATAGCTCTTGAACCATCTTTATCTGCACTATTAATAATCATTCTATTTTGTTCTAAATAAAACGTAACTTTTTCTACATCTTCATTATCAACTGCCTTTAGAAAATATTCAATCAATATCTCTTTTGCATCTTCATCGTTTTTCTCTAAACCTTTTTTAATCTCAGAATAGAATTCTTTGTAATTACCTTTGTCTACCTGTTCTTTTGCTAATGAATAATCATTGCCAGTAAATTGTTGTGCAACTACTACTATACTTAAAAGTAAGACTATACTTATTAACAATTTTTTCATCTACGCCACCTCTCTTTCTAAATTATTTGTTTCATATATATTTTTCATTCTATTCCTTTCACACATAATGCATCATAGTCCCTACAATGTATTTAGGTTTTTTCTTAACAGGGTTACCTTTATGTAACCAGTTCCACATAGCAGGAAAAAGTACCATATTGCCTTGTTTTGGTTTTACAGCTATTTGAAACTGAGGAAATTCAGTTTCTCCACCTTCATACTCATCGTTTAGGTATATAAAAGAAACTAAAAATCGTCTAGCAGTTTCTAAGTTCGTTACCTCTACATGTTCATCAAACCTTTCATTACTATCTGGCAAGTAGCGTTTCATTCTTATAGTTTCTAAGTTAAACTTTGTAGGCCATTGATATTCTTTTATGTTATGCTCTATTTTATAAGCAGCTATAGCTTGTAAAAAAAGTGATCGTAGTTGCTGGTTTTCTTTTTCAAACTCTTTATGGTTTGCTAGTTTTATTTGGGTAAATTGCATATGCCAGCCATCAGGAGACGATATATGTTCTTGTTCATGTAAGTTGTGATGTTTTTCAAACTTGTCAATTAGGTTTTGACAGTCTTTTTGTGAGAGTGTGTTTTCATAGAGAGTAATGTAGTTATTCATTAAAGAATATACGTCAATACATATGCATTATGTTGCATTATTTTTCCTCCCTTAAAAAAACTAACTAATTTTTTTATATTATCTAAGAGTTAAAAAAAATACAATTTAACATAAAAAGTTTTTAAAAAAATATCTCATATGAGTTATTTTGTAACATACAAACTTTAACAATTTTAGTTATTTCCAGTTTATTACTTTTTCTTATTTATATATTTTATTTACTACCAAAGCTCACATTTACCTGCTTCAACAGCAGTTGAATCTTTAGTAAAGTAGTGTTTTTGTTAAACGCTTTTATATTTGACTGTGCATCATCATACTTATTAATTTAAATTTAACTGACTAAAATCCTAAAGTATTAATTAAGTATATCATCACTTAATTATTATCTTTTTTATAAACTAAAGTAAGTATTTTTTTAAATCATCTATACTGAGAGGTTTTGAGTAAAAGTAGCCCTGTATCTCATCACAGCCGTTTTCTCTTAAGAACTCTTTTTGTTTTTCATTCTCAACACCTTCGGCAGTCAGCTGTATATTAAACGTTTTTGCAAGAGCAATAATAGCTTTAGCAACGCCTACGCTTTTTGATGAATGAGGAAGTTCATCTACAAAAGATTTATCTATTTTTAAACGTGTTACAGGCAGTTGTTGTATATAACTTAATGATGAATACCCTGTACCAAAATCATCAATAGCCAAGAATATACCCATATCCCTAAATTTGTTCAACATTTCCAAAGTGCTTTTTTCATCAGTAGCAATATAACTTTCAGTAATCTCTATCTCAAGTTTTTTAGCCTCTATACCTGTTGTTTGCATAACATTTTTTATAGTAGAGAGCATATCACTGTATAGAAGTTGAATACTTGAAATATTAATACTCAAATGTCCTATATCAAAACCTTCTTTTTGAAGATTCATAAAATCTTCGCATGCCTTTCTTGCTATCCATTCTCCAAGAGGTATTATCATATGACTCTCTTCAGCTAAAGATATAAATTGATCAGGTCTTATAGCCCCCATTGAAGAACTGTTCCATCTTACCAACGCTTCTACACCTGCAACTTTACCAGTCTCAATAGATACTTTAGGCTGATAAACAACAGAAAACTCTTCATAATCTTTTATCGCATTTTTTAGTGCATTCAGCATAGTTGTTCTGTTTTCTATATAGCTTGATAGTTCATTTGTAAAAAAGCTAAAACTATTTCTTCCTTCATTTTTTGTTTTATACATAGCTAAGTCAGCATTTTTAAGTAAAACCATAGTATCATCTCCATCATCAGGGTAGACAGATATACCTATACTTGCTGTAGAACTTATTTCATGTCCGTTACAATCAAATGGTAACTGAAAAGCTCCGACAAGCTTTGTCATTATAACTTCAAGGTCATTTTTATGTTTAATCCCTTCAAATAGAATATTAAATTCATCACCACCTATTCTTGCAACAGTATCAACGGAACGCATTAAAGTTTTTAACCTGTTTGCTACTGCTTGTAAAAGAGTATCACCTATGTCATGCCCTAAAGTATCATTGACTTGTTTAAACTGATCAAGATCTAAAAAAGCTACTGCTAACATTGTTTTGTCTCTTTTTGCATGATACAGAGCATGATGGAGTCTGTCTATGAACAGTCTACGGTTAGGTAAAGATGTTAATGAGTCATGTTCAGAAAGAAATGTAAGATTTTTTTTAGATTCTAATAGTTCAGATTCTCTTTTGTTGATCGTTGTAGCTAAATTATTTATATTTTTTGAAATAAGCCCTAACTCATCATGTGTATTTACAGTTGATGAAGGTGTATAGTCCCTGTTTTCAATTTTATTTATTTGACACATAACCTTCTCTAAAGGTTTAAATAAACGTTTTCTAAAGATCATCTGTAAAACAGTAATAGATACAACAGCAACTATCAACATAATAATTAAAAATTGAAAACGACTCTCTGTTAAAGCTTTTTGCAGCATATCTTTATCTAGCTTTAACATCAAATGGACATATCTCTCATCGTCTGAATCTGTTTTTATCTTAAAAATTGAATAAAAGCTGTCTTGTGTTTGCTCTACAGGTATGTTGTTAAAATCTAAAGCACCTAATAGATTATGACCTTTTGATTGGTCTATATTATCAACAAATGAGACATCAATTTTAATATCGTTCGAAATTTTCTTTAGATATTTCTCTCCTATTTTGTAAGAGATCTCCATATGAGAATGTAGATTTTTAGAACCGTTATTATGAACTGAATAGTGTGATTTTAAATATAACTCATTGTTAGCAACATGATAGGTAACTGTACTTTTTTCTTGTACGTCTTTTACCTTATAAAAAGCAACGTGATGAAACGGCATCAGCTTATACTCTTTTAGTTTTGTCTTTTTATATTCATTGTCCGTATCATTTTTTTCGTATAAAACCATACTAGCATTTTCATCATAAGAAATAAAATACATTTTGTAGACTTCATCTTTTTTTATTACATAAGATATAAGATCACCGTTTTTATCATATATAGCTATATCATTGTTTAAAGACAGTTTCACTTTATTAAGCAACATATTTGCTATTATTTTTTTTTCCTCATCAAGAAGAATCGAATTGTAGTTTTGTTTATCCTGATAGTTATTGACAAGGCTTATAGAGCTGATCATATACTTATCTGAACGAATCTGTTCTACACTTCTTTTTAGTTCATTTTCTATATCTATAATATCTGAATGGAGTCTTTCATAACCGTGTTTCATCTGAACTTTTGTATTTTCAAGATAATTATTTTTCAAAAAATAATCTATAAACACTCCAATAACAAATACAACTATAAGTAAAATTATAAGTATTATTATAGATATGAATTTTTTAAGACTTATACTTTTAAACATTTAAAAAACTGGCTTTACAATCTCTACGTTATCTTTTGTAACAAGTTTAACAGGAATAACTATATGTTTTTTCACTTTCTTTCCAGACATAACTTTAATTGCCACATCTATAGAATCATCTCCACCAAGTGGGAAAAGAACTGAACCTGTCTGTGTACCTTTTCTTATAGCTTCTCTAGCTTCACTTGTGTAATCACATCCAACTGTTATTATAGATGCCGGATCAATTTTATGTCTAAGTAATGCTGATCTTGCACCGCTAACCATACTATCGCTCTCAGAAAAAATTGCATCTACCTTGATGCCATCAGATAAAAGTTTTTCCATCTCTACAATTGCATCTCTTCTTAGATAGTTTCCTGTTCTTTTTATAACTTCAATACCTTTATGCTTAGATATTTCATCCATAAAACCTTTGGAACGCAACTGTGTTACATCTGCTTTTTGGAGACCTTCAAAAAGTAAAACCTTACCCTTCCCTTTCAATCTTTTAGCAATATACTTAGCTCCTATAGAGCCTATTTTTATATTGTCTGAATTTATAAAAGTTGTATAATCATCTCCATTTATTCCCCTGTCTAAAATGATAACTATTATTCCACTATCATGTGCTTTTTTAATAACAGGAACTACTGCGTCTGCATCGTTAGTTCCAACTATAAGCACATCCACTTTTTGCTTTATAAAACGATCTATTTGAGCAATTAATAGAGCTGTTCTGCCATTTGCATTACTATATACGAAGTTTATGTTGCTGTGTTTTTCAGCAGCCTCTTTTGCTTCCATCACTTGTGCTTTTCTATAGTCATTTGCTAGAGTATCTTGAGCAAAAGCTATTGTTTTAATATCTTGAGAATACAGTGAAGTACAAACTAAAAGAAGAAATAAGAGTTTCGAATAGATTTTGTTCAATAACATAATAAATATCACCCTTTTTTATAGTTATTTTATGTTTTAACTATTATATAACATTATCCTGAATAAAGACTTGAATCAAGCAACCTTTTTTCTAAACATTAACGTAGCTGCACTTAAAGATATAAATCCTAAAATCAGCATAGGTATTATAAGTGTTAAAGCTATATCATACCCAATATCCTTTAAAAAAACACCTTTTAGAAGAATTAAAAAATATTTTAATGAAACTATATCTGTAAAAGGTATAAGCCACTCAGGCATGTTCTCAACAGGTGTTGCAAAACCAGACATCAAAATATAAGGTACTAAAAGTACAAATGCACCGAGTATCCCCTGTTGTTGAGTCGATACAATGGATGATATAAACAGTCCAAGTCCTACAATAGAGAATAAAAACGAAATCATCCCTATTAAAAGAATAAAGAATGAACCTACAAAAGGTACTCCAAAAAGAACGACACTTAGCGTAAAGATCACAAATGCATCCACTATACTTATTAAAAGCGGTGGAATCGTTTTACCTATAATCAATGCAGTCGAAGACAAAGGTGTTACCATGATCTGCTCAAAAGTTCCAAGTTCTCTCTCCCTTGCTACAGATAGAGCTGTCAGTAACAGAGCGACTATCATCGATATTGTCCCAATTAGACTAGGAAGTATCCACCAAAAGTTATCAAGATTAGGGTTATATAGATTTCTGTTTACAATAATGTTTTGTTGAACGTATGAGCTATTAAATGTTGTATTTATTGCATTTTGAATATAGCTTTGAGTTATTTGAGCAGTATTAGACTTTCTGCCGTCAGCTATGATCTGTATAGTTGTTTTTCTTTTGCTTTGAATACTTTTAGAAAACTCTTGTGGTATATGTATCACGGCTATAACTTTTTGCGTGTCTATGGCTTTTTGAATATCTTTTTGAGAATCTATCCTATAAACATTTGTAAAACTGTTACTGTATTGCAGTGCTCTAATCAACTCTTGGCTTTTAACACTGTTATCTCTGTCTATTATACCTATGCTTATATTTTTTACTTCAAGAGTAACGGCAAATGAGAATAAGAAAAGCTGCAATATCGGAGGTACTATTATAATTATTCTGGACTTTTTATCACTCCATATTGCAAGGAACTCTTTTTTCATCAAGGCTAATAGTTGGTTTAAAAACACTCTCATCAGTCAAGCCTTTTTCTGGTAACTTTTATTATCATTGAGAATAAAACAACACCTACAACTACCATAGCCGCAACATTTGAGATGATAACTTCATATACGTTTCCAGTCAAAAACAGTGTTTGAAGAATCTCTACAAAATACCTTGCAGGCAATGCATATGTAATGATCTGAAGCCACTGAGGCATAGAACTTATTTGAAATATAAAACCTGAGAGTAAAAATGCAGGTAAAAACCCTACAATCAAAGAAGCTTGAGCAGCTACAAACTGGTTTTTTGATATTGTAGATATCAACAGTCCCAGACTCAGTGCCGGAAACAGATATATTGAAGAAGTTATAAAAAGTAAAAAGTATGATCCGCGAAACGGTATGTCAAACCATCCGATCGCTATAACTACACAAAGAAGTGTTGACATAAGTCCAAGTATAAAATACGGCATTATCTTTCCCAAAACCAACTCTGTTATGGTAATAGGCGTTGACATAATGGCTTCCATAGTGTTTCTCTCCCACTCACGAGAGACTACAAGTGCCGTTAGAAGAGTACCGATCAGTGTCAGTATAATAGCAATAGACCCTGGCAGTAAAAAGTACTTGCTAACAAGCGGTGCATTAAACCAGTAGCGTGTTTGTATATCTATGTTTACGATATTTGCATTATCTATCAGACCTTCTTGAACAAGCCAGTTTTGCCACAAACCGTTTGTATATTTTTGAACATATCCGGCAATGTTTGGCTCAGTGCCATCTGCCAAGATCTGTATACTTGGTTTACCTTTTGCTATGTCTTTTGCAAAGGTTGAAGGTATTATGACAATAGCGCGTATTTTTCCCTCTTGTATCTTCTTCTCAAAATATCGTCTATCATTGTTTACCTCTACATCAAAACTTTTTGAATTGTAAAATGAGTGTAGAAGTGAAGATGAATACTTTGAGTGTTTTTCTATAACTAAACCCATAGGGATATTTTTTGAGTCAAGACTTATAGCATATCCCATTAAAAAAAGCAGTATCAAAGGCAACACTACAGCTATAAGTATAGAACTTGGATCACGTACAATTTGCAGAGTCTCTTTTATAAAAAGTGCATTGAATCTATTTAGCTTCATTCTCATCTCTTTTAATAAGCTCTATAAATGCATCCTGCATAGTTGCATTCTCAGATATCTGATGTGTTAGGTTATGTGGTGTATCTTTAGCTATAGCTTTGCCTTTATATATTAGAGCTATATTGTCACAATACTCTGCTTCCTCCATAAAATGCGTTGTAACCATTATAGTTACACCTTTTTGAACCATTGTGTATATATGATTCCAAAACTCTCTACGGGTCAGTGGATCAACACCGCTTGTAGGCTCATCCAAAAACAGTATGCTTGGATTATGCATAATTGCACAGGCTAATGAAAGACGTTGTTTATATCCCAAGGGCAGGTCTTTTGAAGGCATATTTTTATACTTTCTCAGATCAAATATATCAAGCATCTTCTCTATTGTACTTTTTTTATGCTCACCCATAAGCTCATATACGCCTGCAAAAAACTTTAAATTTTCAAATACCGATATATCTCCATAAAGTGAAAACTTTTGCGACATATACCCTATCTTCGCACGTGCCTTTAGCGATGATTTTTCAAAACTGTATCCTAGTATATTAGCTTCTCCGCTTGTCGGTTTAAGAAGTCCGCAAAGCATCTTAAATATTGTAGATTTTCCCGCACCGTTTGGTCCGAGAAGTCCAAAGATCTCACCTTTTTTTATGGAAAAGCTGATATTGTCCGCCGCTGTAAAACTGCCGAATTGTTTACTAAGATGATCAACTTCTATAACATACTCGCTATCAAGTTCAACAGGTTTTATAAAATTCTCAAGAGGTGAACTGCCGTTTGAGTCTACACCCAATATATTCATAAATCCGTCTTCAAATGTAGGTTCGATCTCAGATATGGAACAATTTAGTGCTTCTAGTTTATCAAAAGGTGGAAGAGTTTTAGTATCGTCTGTCATAAGCTTAATACTCTCACCAAGTATGATCCCGTCTTTTATATACGGATATGAAAGTGCGAGCTGAAGTGTCTTTCTTTTGTCTTTAAAATCACCCCTTAGAAGATATGTTTTACCTTTCATACGCTCTTTTAAAAGACTTGGGATCCCGTTAAATAATATCTCTCCTTCATTTAAAAGTATAACTTCATCACAAAGCTCGGCTTCATCAAGATAAGCAGTACTCCAAACTACACTTACACCTTCATTTGTAAGATTTTGAACCATCTCCCACAACTCTTTTCTAGATATTGGATCAACTCCAACCCCAGGCTCATCAAGAAGTAAAAGTTTAGGCTTTTTTATAAGCGAGCAGGCAAGACCGAGTTTTTGCTTCATACCACCAGATAAGTTTGATGCCAAGAAATCATGGAAATTTACCAAGTTTGTAAACTCTAGAAGCTCATCAACTCTTTGGTTTATTAACTCTTTTTGAATTGACTGAAGATTTGCATAGAGATTCATATTTTCTCTTACACTAAGGTCTTCATAAAGTCCAAACTTTTGAGGCATGTATCCTATAAGTTCTTGTATATTTTTCTTTGATGTTTTAAGGTCATACCCAAGAACGCTGATCTCATCTGCTTCAAACTCTAAAAGTCCGGATAATATACGAATAAGAGTTGTTTTTCCTGCACCGTCTGGTCCGACTAAACCTGTTATTTTGTTTGCTCTAACGCTAAAGCTTGCATCTGTTAATGCAGTTTGTTTTTTAAAGGACTTGTTTAATCTCTTTACCGAAACTATAGACATATCTATTCATCAAATTTTATGTTTGGAAATGTAATGGTAACAGGCATCCCCTGTTTTATACTATCATCATAATTATCCAGAACTATCCTAAATCTATAAACCAGATCCGTTCTTAGTTCTTCTGTTTGAACTGTTTTTGGAGTAAACTCTGCTATAGGAGATATAAAGCTTACCCTCCCCTCATAAGTTTGTCCGTTATCTGTATATATTTTGGCTTTTTCTTCTACTTTTATTTTTCCCAAGTACTTTTCACTTATGTAGCTTCTAACCCAATATTCATCATCTTTGGCTATCTCTACAACATACTGGCTAGGAGAAACAATAGAACCAGCTTCGTAAACTCTTGTTATAACGGTACCGTTTGTAGGGGAGATGAGTGTTGTATCTTCTAAGTTGATTTTATTAAGATTTCTTTGTGCTTGTAATGCCGATAAATTTGCTTTTGCACTTAAAATATCTTCTTTTTCATATCCGTTTTGAAGCATATCTAGCGAGTTTTTTGCATACAAATAAGATGCCTCGCTAGACTCGTAAGCTGCTTTTGCATCATCATACTTTTGTTCGCTTATAGCCTTTTTAAGATACAGGTTTTTTGATCTGATGTAATCTTTTTTAAGTCTGTCACGTTCTACTTTAGTCTGTAGCAGTTGAGCTTTTGACTTCTCAATTTCCTCATCTCTATAGCCTTTTTCAAGCTTAGCTATTTTTGCTTTTTGCATCGATATTTGCGCATCAATTTGATTTAAGTACTCTTTATAAGGTGCATTATCAAGCTGTGCTATAACCTGACCTTTTTTAACCTTTTGACCCTCATCAAAGTTAATACTCTCTAACCTGCCAGAGACCCTAAAAGCCAAAGATACAGTTCTTATATCTACGTTTCCGTAAAACTTATGTTCTTTATCATTCGAATTGAAACATCCACTAAAAGAAAAGATTATCAAAATAGTCAGGAAAAGGTTTTTAAGTATCATTATATCCCTTTGTAAACAGCTAATATCAAGTTTAACTATATAAACTTAAATCTAATTTTATTGATTAAAAATCCTCTAGTTTAAATACCTCATATGCTACTTCTTCATAAGGATGTACATCTTTTAATGTTTCAACAGCTTTTTTAATCAAATCATCACTGCAGATCATCTCAATCTTATACTCTTCTAGTACTTCAAGCTTATCTACTTCACCTATACTTGGATTTGCATTTTGCATAGGTTTAAACTGCCCATGACCCAAAGTCTCCCATGAACAACATTCATAGTTTCCTATCTTTCCCACACCTATATCAAAAAGAGCTTTTTTTGTCTTCTCTTTTGTTTCAGTTGGAACAAAATAGTTTAACTTATACATCGCTAGACACCTTTTTTATAAGGCGCATTGCTCTTATTTGAGAATCTACTATTTTATCTATATCTATATTTTGAGTTAAGCCAAGCTTTATCAGCTTCTCTTTTCTCGTAGAATCAGCAACAATATATACGTCACTTCCACTACTTTTTAGTTTTTCTATAGTTTCACTTAAAGCATATATTGCAGAGAGATCCATAAAAGATACATTACTACAGTCAAGTACAACGTTCTTAACATTGTAGATCTTATCTACTTTATCAAGTATAAACGATGTAGAACCAAAAAAGAAAGGACCTTTTATATTGACTATTCTTACCTGACCGTCTTTGAAAATTCTATCGTCTTTATCCTCTTGTATCTCTTCACCTGTTATATTGACATCGCTCTCTTGTATAAGCCTGTGTATGATCAGCAATGCTGATAATGCCACACCTACTCCAACTGCAATTATCAGATCAATAAACACGGTCAAAACAAAGACGCTTAGCATTACCCAGATGTCATACTTAGGTATTATTTTTAGCTGTTTTAACATCTTGTAGTCAAAAATATCAAAACCTACTTTTATAAGTATTCCGGCTAACACAGGCATCGGTATCTTACTTGCAAGCGGAGCAAAAACCAGCAATATCAATAGTAAAAATACTGAGTGAAACATACCTGAAGTTTTTTTTGTAGCTCCGCTTTTTATGTTTGAAACTGTACGCATTGTAGCACCAGCACCTGGAAGACCTCCAAAAAGTGAAGCTATCATATTACCTACACCCTGACCTATAAGTTCTTTGTTTGAATCATGTTTATCTTTTGTGAGTGAATCTGCTACAAGCGAAGTTAAAAGTGAGTCAATTGTCCCAAGTACTGCTAAAGTAAGAGCAGATACTAAAACAAAAGAGATAGAGTGCATATCGAAACTAAACTCTACAAAACTAGGAAGTCCCGTAGGTATATCACTCACATAAGTTATATCCATTTGGAACATATTTGCTACAAATGAAAGTAATAGCAGTGCAATTAGAGGTGACGGCACTCTGTTTGTAATTTTTTTAGGTAATGAATATAAGATCAATAATGTAGCTATAGTTAACAATAATGCTTGCGGATTAAGGTTTAAAAAACTGTGAGGCAAACTAAGTAATGAATCCATAACTGATGAATTTGCTTCCAAACCTAAAGCTATGTTGATTTGAAGTAAAATTATGATCAAACCAATACCGTTCATAAAACCTGATATTACAGGGTATGGAATAAAACGTACAAATTTTCCGACTTTTAAAAGTCCCAAAACAACTTGAAAAACACCGGCTAGTAAAAAAGTGGTAAATATAAGTGGTAAGTTAGCTCCAAAAACAGCTACGACAGATGCAGAAACTACTGTCATAGGTCCAGTCGGACCTGAAATTTGTGTTTTTGTTCCACCAAATAATGAAGCAAAAAAACCTAAGAATATCGCTCCGTAAATCCCTGCACTAGCACCTAGTCCACTGGAGATTCCAAATGCTATGGCTAATGGAAGAGCAACAATAGCGGCAGTAAGTCCACCAAATAAATTATTCATAGTTATCCTAAAATTTTTTTGATATTATACCGCCTAATTCAGAAATTAAATTTTTTTTAAAAAAACTCTTATACAGCACCCATAAGTTGTTTTGAACTCTCACCAACTAGTTCTAACATCTCTTCGTATGATTTAGCAGCTTCTTTAACATCATTGTCTAAGATCTCTTCGTAAACTTTTTCGATTTTTTCAGCAGCGTCAAGTTTTTTCATATCACCTTTTTCAAGATCAGCTAACTCTAAAATCTCGTTCCATACTGAACTCTCATCAAGCATAATCGCAGTGAACTCAACACCTTCGTAAGTGAATGTACCATTTCCGTCTAAGTCAGTTACGAATAAAACATTTACAGAATCAGGAGTAAAAAACTCTTTGTATTTTTCAAACATTGGTACGAAGTGGTTAAAGCTTTCTAGTTCACAAGTTAAGAACTTGATTCCGCTGTCATCACTAACCATGATAACTTGCTTTAATTGAATTTTTGGAGGTAGTTTTCTATCTGGTGATAGTTGTTTACCCTCTTCTACGATTAATGCACCTCTATAACCGTTTAATCCATCACTTAAAACATCATTGAATGACGGTTGCCAATCTAGCTCATTGCTTTTTACATATTCCATAACTTTAGACATGGTATTCCTTAAATAATAATTTGCTAAAGCTTATACAATTACTATTCCATAGGCTTAGGTTCTGAGAACAAATATCCTTGCGAGTAATCAATATTTAACTCTTTAATTTTTTCATGTATAGATTCCGAGCTGACAAACTCTGCTACAACTTTTAAGTTTTTGATCTTGGCAAACGATACAATAGTTTTTACAATATCGTAGTGATCTTGATTTTCATCTATCTCTTTAATAAGTGAACCGTCTATTTTTATCGTATCTGCATTTAGTTTTAAAAGATACTCAAAGTTGCTGTAACCTGTTCCAAAGTCATCTATAGCAACCTTACATCCATATGATTTTATAGTTGTTATAAACTCGTTTACCTCATCAAAATTCTCAATACCTTCAGACTCAACAAGTTCAAGTGCTATATCTTCACATCTATCAAACTCTTCAAACTTCTCATAAACATAATATTTTGTTTGTTCATTTTGAATATCTTCAATTGTTAGATTTATAGAACATTTAATTCCATACTTTGTCATAGCATCTAGAGTTTTATCTATAACTATTTGAGTGATTTTGTTGTACTGGTTAGATTTTTTTGCTTTGTCCAGAAAAAAGTATGGTGAGATAATCTCATTATCAATACTTATCATCCTAACCAATGACTCATATTTAATAATCTCTTGTGTATTTGTGTCTACAATAGGCTGAAAAAATACAGTTATACGATCATCGTTTATTGCTTGCTTAATTCTGTTTGACCAAGTAAGATTTGATTTATACTCTTTTTCTAAAGGGTTTTCATTCGTATATATATTAAAGTTAAGTCCATTTTGTTTTGCAAATGTCTTAGCAAGGTGAACTGAAGGAATTAGATTATCTTGAGCTTCAAAAGAGAGTACTACCGTAGTGTTAAGATAAAATGTTTTATCATTTATAGTTAATGTCTTAGTATTTAGAAGGTTATTTACATCTATCATTTCAGCTATAAATATGTCACGTTCTATACCATCGTTAAAAACAATAAACTCATCGCCTGAAAGGTGAAACAGCTTATAATTGTTTTTTAGTCTTTTACTTAAAATGTTGGAGAGCTTAACAATAACCTTATCTCCTATTTCATCACCGTAAAAGTCATTTATCTCATGAAAGCTGTTTATATCTATAAGAGCTATGCTGGCATTTGAACCTGCAGAGTGAATTGTCTCGTTAAGATGAAACCTATTATACAGACCTGTTAACCCGTCAGTAATCAACAGATTTTCAATCTTCTCTTGTTTGTTTACTATATCTGTTATCTCATATCTTGTAGCAATATATTCGCTTATTTCTTCATTATCGTCAAGTACAGGAACGATTACGGCCTGAACTACATATGTTCTACCATCTTTAGTCAGGTTTTTAAGTTTTCCACGCCAAATCTTTTTTGACTGAATGGTATTCCACATATCCGTAAACACCTCTTTTGGAACATCAGGGTGTCTTACTATATTGTGATTTTTGCCTATAACCTCATCTTTTTCAAATCCACATATCTCATAAAACTTATCATTGGCATATTTAATCTTACCTTGCGGGTCAGATATAGTAACTATAGAGTTCTCATCCATAGCATCTTTATAACTTTTTAGCTGGTGTATATTTTCATTTAGTTTTTTGGTCTTAGACTCTATCTCTTTTTCTAATTGAGTTTCATAATCCAGTCTATCTGTAATATCCCTTACTACAGCTACATTATAGTCTACATTGTCATGATGTATGATTTTTGCATTAACTTCTATAGGAAACTCTGTTTTATCTTTACATGTTAGAGTTGCATAATCAGTTTCAATTCCCTTGCTTTTTAAATTTTCTATATGTTCTGAAAAACTGCCTGAGTTGAGTAATGGCTTTCGAAAGTTTTCTATCCCTAAATCATTCATCTCTTTTAATGAATAACCAAGCTTATTTTTTGCAGTATCATTTGCATATACTATATCAACACCGTTATCAGCAATTTTCAATATAAAAAGCATATCATGCGTGTTGTCTAAAAAAGTTTTAAAGAGATCATCTCTTTCATGAAAAAAATTATTTTCTTCAAATTCCATTTATTTATTTACCTTATTGCTATAACTAATCCAAAATAATATAAACAATTATAACCAAGTGAAACATCTTTAAAAAGATATTTTTGATTATTATTTAATCTTATTATACTTTATAACCTATATTTTTTTAGTGATTCTGCAAAAATCGTAAAAATCACTTAACATAAGATATCTCATCTCTATATCTTCAAACTTCTTAACTAAAGGCTCATTACCTTCGTTGTAATACTTTACATCGTTTATAAACTCTTTAGGATAGTCCAGTTTTTCCGCTTTTAAAGAAGCAAAACACTCCATAAATTCCATAAATATTTTATTTATAGTATTAGTCTTCTCTTCTGTTTTTTCATTTAAAAAGTTTGAACATGTCTCAAACTCTTTACAAATACTTACTAAACACTCTTGCATGAGTCTTCACTTGTACATGTAGATATCTCTTGTAGCATGTTTATGTCTACATTTAGAACCTTACTTAATCTGCTTGTGTTAAAACCGCAAAGTTTATTCTCACCAAAGATCATTAAAGGTCTTTTTATAAGTATAGGAGTTTCTAACATCTTAAAAATCAGATCATCTTTTGTTATCTTCTCTAATTTTAATATGCCGTTTTTAATATCTGGTGCAGATTCATTTACAATCTCTGTTTTATCTAAACCGTAAAAAAAGCTTTGCAACTCCTCTGTAGTCCAAGGGTTAGAAAGTATATCTTTTACATCAAGTTCGTATCCGCACTGCTTTAACAGCTTTTTCTGTCTTGCATTACCTGCACAACCCGGCTTTTCATAAAACACTATCGTTGGTTTGCTTGCACTAAATATCATTCTTTACTCCTAATCCATATATGGTATGTCTAAGTTTGCATCTCTGTCACTGGCACTAAAGTCAAAGCTGACATCTACATCTATACCGCTTAGTTTCTTCTCTATCACTTTTACCTGCAGTATATGATAAGAACCTTCTGCAATATTACTTTCTATGCTTTGTTTATAATACCCTAAAATGATAGGATGTATTTTCTCTTTATTGCTTAATATATCATCCAAAAACGACTTTAATTCAGATATATCGTACTCATCTATTTTTTGCAGCTTTCTAATAAGGTTTCTTACAAACTGTTTTGGGTGATACCCCTCACTCATATTTAACAATTTTGACGCTGCATATATATCTGCAATCTGTTCAGAGTAGTTATACAGATACCTAAAGTGATCACATACAGTCTCAACATATTCAGGGTAATGCTTTAAAACAAATACAAGCTCTTTTAAGTCACCGTCTATTAAAACCTGAAAAAGTGTAGCTGTACGTTTTTCTAACTTCTCCCAGTGAACACCTTCACTTCTAAACTCACCCAAAAATCTCTCATAGTTTTCTAAATCGTATTCTTCATCCATACTTAAATATATACATAAACTATACCGATAATCTATTTCAAAACTTAAAGGTATACAATCTGCATAAAGATAGTAAAAACATTAGGCAGATAACATGAAAGAAAAAATATCATTTGGAACATACAGAACAACTTTTCAAAATCCAATCCATTACGAGGCATTAAACTTTGCACTTGACTCAGGCATAAACTCTATAGACACATCTTCAAACTATATGTACGGTGAAGCAGAGGTACTTATAGGTGAGAGTCTAAAAGGAAGAAACAGAGAAGAGTTCAGTATTGTTTCAAAGGGCGGTTATATACAAGGTCCTAATATGCAAAGACTAAATGAGGGCTTTGAGATAGAAGATGTTGTTAAGTACGATCCAAGATGTTACCACTCAATCTCTCCTATGTTTTTAGAAGATCAGATTGAAAACTCTCTAAAAAGACTTCAGAGTGATTATTTAGATACTTATCTTTTACACAACCCTGAATACTACCTAATGACTGAACTAAAAAGCTCGGCTACAGATGAAGATATAGACAAACACCATGCAATTATGCAAGAGCGCATCAAAAAAGCGTTTACATTTTTGGAAGAGATGGTTAAAAAAGGCAAAATAAAATCATACGGTATAAGCTCAAACTCGTTTGCAAAAAAAGACAACGATTACCACTTTTTAGAGTACCGCCACCTAATTGACTATGCAAAAGAGATTGCAGGTGATGATCACCACTTTAAAGTTATGCAGCTTCCGATGAACATGTACGAAAAAGACGGAGTACCTGCTGCAAAATGGGCACATGAGAATGGATTGGAAGTTCATGTAAACAGACCTCTAAACGCATTTTATATGGGTGGGATGTTAAGACTTGCAAGTTACGATAAATGTAACGAGTTTGAAGAGCTACATAGTGAGATTACTAAAATAGACAACAAGCATCTCAATATTGTCGTAAAAGACTTAATTGAGAATCAAAACAGATTTGGCTTTGCAGGTGACGTTGATGAAACGATTGATTATCAGGTGATCCCTTACCTTATACAAAACGCTCAAGTGCCTGATGAACACTTCAAACTAATAGACGACTTTTTAAACTGTTACAAACAAAACGTAAAACACTCACTAAGTACAATAACGGCTAAAAAGATAGGTCTTGAAGAGCCAATGGACAAACATGCGTTAGAGTTTTTGACTAAGAAACACTATATTGACAAAGTACTTGTCGGTATGAGAACAAAAGAGTATGTAAGTAAGGTACTTTCATACTAAACACATGAAAAATTTTCAACTAAGCACTGCACATCTTGAAAAACTTGATAAAAGATTTTACGATATATGCAGAGCTACGCCTCTTGAAAACCCATTTGTAGTTTCACTAAACAAACCTTTGTTAAATGAGCTTGGTTTTAATTTGGATGATCTTGAATCAGAAGAGTTTATAGGCTTTTTAAACGGTCACTATATCCCTTCTGGATCTATTCCACATGCAAATGCATACTCAGGTCATCAGTTTGGATACTTCGTGCCAAACTTAGGTGATGGACGTGCATTAAATCTAGGAATGAGCAAAGGGCATCACCTTCAACTAAAAGGCAGCGGTATAACAAAGTACTCGCGTGAGGGAGATGGTCGTGCGGTTCTTCGCTCAAGCATAAGAGAGTATCTCATAAGTGAAGCTATGCACGCTTTGGGCATACCTACAACAAGAGCACTAGCACTGATTGGTTCAGATACAAAAGTGTACAGACAAACTGGGGAGAGCGGAGCTATACTTCTGCGCTCATCAAGTTCATGGGTTCGTTTTGGAAGTTTTGAGTTTGCATATTTGGGTGATAAAAAACAAGAACGTGTAAAAAATCTTGCTGACTTTGTTATAGAGGAAAGCTACAGCCACCTTAAAGATCATCCTCACAAATATGAAGAGTTATACTTCGCCGTTTCAGACAGAACTATAGAGCTGATCGCACTGTGGCAGAGCGTTGGGTTTATGCACGGTGTTATGAACACCGACAATATGTCCATTGCAGGACTTACCATAGACTACGGTCCTTATGCATTTATGGAAAACTTCCAAAAAGACTTCGTATGTAACGCTTCTGATTATGACGGACGTTACAGTTTTGAAGCTCAGCCCTACATTGCACAGTGGAACCTCTCAGCTCTTGCAAAAGCACTCTCGCCTATTGCAGATGAAGATCTGCTAAATAGATACAACGACACTTTTATAGGTAAGTTTAAAAAGAGATACTTTGAGCTTATGGGTAAAAAGCTGGGTCTGCTTGACTACAATTTTGACACAGATAAAACACTGATTACAAATTTGTTAAATGCTTTAGAAGAAGACAAAATTGACTACACTCCATTTTTCTATAACCTAAGCAATAACGACACAATAGATATGCATGGAAGCAGTATAAGTCTATGGCTTAAAGAGTATTATGAGAGAATTAAAAACTCATCTTACTCAAAAGAAGACATACAAAAGTGTATGAAAGAGACAAATCCAAAATACGTGCTTAAAAACTATATGCTTCAAGAAGCTATAGCAAAAGCCGAGCTAAACGACTTTACACTTGTTGATGATCTGTTAAAAATAGCACAAAACCCATTCGGTGAGCATAAAGAGTATGAACACTACTCTAAACCCTCAAAACCAAACAACACATTTATATGCAGTTGTTCATCATAAAATAAAGGAATAAAGTATGAAAAAACCGTTTAACCCAGATGATTTCAATGTAGATCTAAAAGTAGCAGATGTTGTAGAGAAGTTTCCACAGCTAAAAGAGCTTGACTTTACAAAAGTAAGCCTCAAAAAAGAGGTCGTAAAGTACAACTACGAAGTTGTAGCACCTGAGTATGAAGACTTAAAATACAGCAGCATAGAAGATTACTACGACATTGACGTAGATACTATCGTCTAAGCAAAGATCTGTAGCTTTCTGCCAAATGGGACTTTGTTCTTGTTTTGAGAAAGCGCCCATAAAACTTCATACGGAGGCGGTATGCGTGGGAAGATCCCATCACCGTCTGTAAAATACAAAAGCATAGAACTCATAGGCAGGTTTTGTTCTACATAATCAAACACGGGTCTATAATCAGTCCCACCTCCCCCTTTTAAAGCAAAGTCCATATCATCCCCACCTATAAAAGTATAGTGTGAATGCACTTTTGCATCAGCGATCAGAAGCTCTATTGCAACTGATGGGAAGTTTTGCATGATTGACTTGAACTCAGCTATAAACGCGCCCAAAACATCTTCACGAATCGAGCCGGATGTATCGATCGCAACGATCAGCGAGAGTGTGTCACTAGCAAGTGAAGGAAGAGCTACACCGCGGTAAAGGTGCTTCTTGTTTGGAGGCATAAAAGCGTAGTTGTTTCTCATGTGGCGGTTGATCGCATTGTAAAGCTCAAACTTCCAGTCTATGTCGTTTGTTTTTGCCTTTTTTGCAAAGCGCTCAAGTCCAAGCGGAGTTGAACTTTTTTTGTTGGCTACCTCTTTTGCAAGACTTGCTGCGTAGTCCCACTCATCTTCGATTTTTTCAACTGCCATCTTTTGTACTTTTTGAAATATGGAGCTGTCGCCGCCCTTGTCTTTTATGAAACTTGAAAGCAGTTCTGCATCGTCATAAGAGTTTTTGCCTGAAGATTCTTGAATCTGTTCTTTTAAAACATCGTAGATCTCTTCTGAGTACATATTTCTAAACTCATTGTTATAGTTTGCACCATCTGGGATCTTAAACTTGTTCTTTTTAAGCATGTTGTTGATCGCAAAGTCTGTGGCTAATTGCCAAAGAGCACCTTTTCTATCAAGCTTTCTTGCAGAGTGTGAGAGTACATGGTGCATTACACAGTTAGTGAGTATGAAAAACAGCTCATCCATAGAACGCTCTAGTATATACTCAGGGTTGTATATAAAGCGAACACCGTTACTTGCATAAGAGTCTATCTTCTGGTTTTCTTCGTGCTTCAGCCTTGAAGCGAGCATACCAAAGTACGGATGTTTGGCAGTAAGCTGACTCTTTGCTTTTGTTAGGAGTGTATATGCGTCCATACTACTTCATTAAAGAGTTAAATTGTTTGATCCATAAAGGCCAGCTTTTAATGTAGTCTAACCCTATATCTCTTTGTCTTAGATCTTGAACGATCATCACGGCAAACTCGCCTGGAAGATTCAGGGTGTATCTTAAAAGGTTGTCTAGCTCTGCGGCTCTTGTTTCGTCGTTTATACGCATAGTAAGTGATGTACAAAGTATATGTAGAGCTGCCGTTTCTTCTGGAACTTTGTTAGACTCACCTGAGAGTATGTCATCTATGTTTGGAAGTGATGAAGCTACACTTCTAAAACCTAAAAATGAAGCTGCAAGTTCTTCACCGATCGCACCTTTGATCAGATCCATTAAAAGATCGTCTTCAGGCTCACTTTTAATGATCTCGTTTACATACTCCCATGTTCTTGGTGTTGCAAATGCTTTTGAGTCATTTTGTGCGCTGAAAGAAAAAAGCGCGTCTGGTCTGTACGAACTAAACGCTATGATAGACTGATCGATGTCTGAAGCCTTAGCCCACTCCTGCCAATCAGGAAGGCTTACTTCCATATCTAAGTGTACAAATCTGTTTGCAAGCGGAGCTGCCATACGAAACACAACACCGCGATCACTCTCACGGTTACCCGCTGCTACGATCGCCCAGCCTTCAGGTAGCTCATATTCACCAATTTTACGATCAAGGATCAGCTGGTATGCAGAAGCCTGAACCATAGGTGCGGCAGTGTTTAGCTCATCTAAAAATAAAATACCTTTAGAGCCTTTGTCCTCAGGTAAAAATGAAGCAGGTGCCCAGATAGCTTTGTCGTTCTTTGCATCAAAAAACGGAATACCTCTTAAGTCTGTAGGATCAAGTAGTGAAAGCCTTAGATCTATGTACTCAACATCGCTTTCATTTGCGATCTGCTTTACAATAGAACTCTTACCGATTCCCGGAGGTCCCCATAAGAAGATTGGCACCTTTCTTTCTACAAGATGAGATATGGCTCTTTTGGCACTTTGTGGATTCATACAAAAACTCCCTAGTTATATTGGGAGTGTAGTTACAAGAACCATACCTTTTAAAAAATTGTGGTTGATAAGCATCGCTTTTGCGATACTTATGCGATTAAAGTAGTAGTTATTACGACAGATCCAATTATAATTGCAGCCTGAAGAGAGATTGTTATGAGTAAATCATATCTGTTCTCTTTCATCGTTTTAATTATCTGGCTCATAAGCAATTCCTCCTTTCGTAAAATTAGGAGTATTTTAGTCCGATTTAACTAAAACACTTATTTGTCTCTTAATTAGTTCAAAAATTTAAGTTAAGAGTTTTTTTGAAAGCTGCTCTATTCTTTTTTGCTGAAGTATATGAAGTCCGCTGTCTTCAAGCCACTCCTCTACTTTCTCTGCATAATATTCTAAGATCAGTTTAGACACCTGCTCTTTTTTCTCTAACAGCTCTTCTAAAAAGCTTTTCATATCATCTAACTCGAACTCTTCAAAGTCTTGAAGCTTCAAATAAAACGCTTCCAAAAAGCTCTCATCTATATAGTCTTTTGCCGTTTTTAAAAACTCTGTTGCCTCTATGGGATCTGCTACTATTTCATTCCATTTTCTACCGTTTATCAGCTGATCTACTGCTACGTCAATGTACATGGGTACTAACTCAAGAACTTTGTTAAGCTCAGAAAAGTCGTTGTCAACAAGATCGCGAAACAGCATACGGCTTCTGTTTCTGATCTTCTTTCTCAGCTCATCATCCCCAACTACATCTTTATGAAGCAGAGTAAAACGTTTAAGTGCACCAAGCTTTGAGTGGTTAAATGCCATGATCGACACTAAAGGATGCTCATCTTGGATCTGAGCCTCTACAGAGCCTGAGGATCTGCAAAACGCCCAGTAAAGTCTGGCTTCAAAATCTTCGTGGTTTATGTAGCGTTCATCACCAAGAGATTCAAAGTTGTCTTCATCTTTTAGTTTTTCAACTTCATCTTTGTACTTTAGACTAAATAATTCTTCCATAAAATAATATTTACATCTTTTGTGCCAAATCACAACACAATCATTTAAATTAACTAATTTTGTTTTTATGTATTTAGATTATTCAAAGTTTAGCTATATATAATATTTCCTATATAGTTAGACTAATAACTAATGGAGAAAATATGGAAATATTCACGAAGTTTAATCGAAAAGATATTCAGGATCGTCAGATTGATACCTTAGTTGGTTTAAGCAAAGGTTTAATTGCTGACGGAAAAGTTAATCAGAGTGAAGCTGAGTTCTTGCTTTCATGGTTAGTACAAAATCGTAATACTACAGATAATCCAATAATACATAATCTTCTTGAAAAAGTTGATTCTATGCTCGAAGACGGAATCTTGGATTCTGAAGAATCAACTGAATTACTTGGTATTCTTCAATTAATTTCTGGTGAGAAGTCAGAACTAGGTGAATCATTCAAAACTACTTCTTTACCAATCAATAATCCTATGCCTCAAGTAGCTTTTGAAGGTGCATCATTTCTGTTTACTGGGACATGTGCATATGGTACACGTAAACAATGCCAAGAAGCCATTGAATCATTAGGTGGCATAAATGCTAAAGGAGTGACTAAAACCTTAAACTATCTTATTTTAGGAACATATGTTACTGATAGCTGGGCTCACGAAAGTTTTGGTCGAAAAATCGAAAAAGCAATGGATTATCGAGATAACGGTGTCCCATTAATAATAATCACTGAAGAACATTGGATAAATGAAGCTAAATTATAATGTAAACTCCATTACCCTGCCAATAGATTCAAATTTAGTTAGATTCTTTTTATCGTTGATTATAAAAAGGGTCTTGCAAACCATAGACTCGCTGATCTCAAATTCGCCGTCAGTCAAAACCATTAATAAATTCTCAGCTCTTACATCTGTTTGTTTTAGATAACGCAGAACCTCGTCAAAGTTCGTACCGCCATCGCTTTTGGGTATAAAAAAGTCTTTCTCTTTTAAAGTGCTAAATGAGTTAAACTCGACTATATGCTCCTCTTTTACCTTTATATCAAACGGCAAAACTTTTACCGAGTACTCATAAAAACCTTCGCACACATCAGCCACTACACCAAGGAACTTTTTGTATTCATCAAGCGTTACACTGGACGAGCTGTCAAGCGCTATGTAGACATCTAAAAACTCATCGCTTTTTTGGTTACCCGGCAGGTAAAGCCCAGAGTGCACAAAACGTCTGTTTGGTCTTGAGTAGGTGCTCTGTTTTTCAAACAACGAAGATATCAAAAACTCTTTCAGTGCATCTTGCAGGTTGATCTCAGGTTTGATCAGAGTGTCGATCTCTATGCTCAGACCTGAGTAATGGTTTGCACTTTTTTTAGCAATCGAGAGTGCCTGAATGATGATCCCATCCAGTTTTTCCCTCTCACCGCTTGAAGTGTTTTCATCTTCCACTTCTTGAAGATCGAGCTTTGACTCATCATACTGGTGAGCTTTAAGATCACCTCTCTCGTCTGGCGTTACTTTTACTTCACTCTCTTCATCTTCCCCATCACCGCCATCATTGTCTTTTTCTTCTTCCTTATAAAGAACCTCGTAAACCTCTTCGACACATTTGTCTTTTAGATCTTCATCTACAAGTTCGTCACTCGGCATCTGACCTATGTTTTTAAAACTGCTTAGAATGTTGTTGATCACTATGTCGCAAGCCTGATTCCAAATGTAAGGATCTCTTGTCTTTTGTCTGTATGGGTGTTTTAAAACTATGTGCAAAAGTGTATGCGCGTACAAATATGTAAGTTCATCTTCTGAGTAGTTTTTTAGTTTCTCTAAGTCTATATCTATCTTGTAGCCGTTTGTCTCAAACGCACTATTTTCATTCTCTGTAAAGTTTGTGTCAAGTGAGAGTGCTAGAACAGATAAAAAAGGATGGTTAAACAAAAAGTTAATTCTAACCTTTTGAAAAATATCATCAAACGATGTATTCGCCATACTTCTCTAACCACTCTTCAAACTCGTCTAACTCTGCGATCGACTCATCTTTTAATATCAAGTCTTTAATCAGCATTACAGCAAATTCAACAGGCAGTTCTTTTGAGTATGCAAAAAGGTTTTTTGCCTGAGCCGAGTTTTCATACTTCTCTATGATCGCTGCACAAAGAGCGTAAAGCGCACTAGGCTCTTCAGGCACGCTTTGGCTCTCTCCGCTTAAAATAGCATCTATGTCAGGAAGTGTTTTATACACCTTTACAAAAGATATAAACTCGATCCCTGCACCATAACCTACAGTTCCGTAAACCACAGGGTGAATAGTGTTGATCTCGTTAGTTGAATCAATGATGTTTGAGAGCATATTCCACGCACGAGGTGTACAAAAAGCAGGATTTGTCTCGCTAGAAGCTGGTACTTCGCTGCTTAATAAGTCAGGACGAAATCCAAGAAAACCGATGATGAAAGGATGTATAGAGTTTTTAATAGCCCACGCTTTAAAGTCATCGTATCTTGCTTCAAGAACTATGTGCACCATTCTGTTGATCAGCGGTGAAGGAAGTTTAAAAACGATCCCCTTGTCGTCTATCTTGTTACCTGCACATACTATGCGCCAACCTTTTGGCATAGTGTACTCGCCTATCTTTCTATCAAGTACGAGTTGGTAGATCGCAGCCTGAACTGAAAGCGGAGCAGAGTTAAGCTCATCTAAAAACAGTATACCTTCAGAGTCAGGATCTGTCGGTAGGAAAACGGGCGGCATCCATTTTGTCTGCTCATTAGAAATAGTAGGAATACCCCTAAGATCAACCGCGTCAAGTTGAGAAAGCCTAACGTCTACAATCTCCAAGTTATTTTTACCTGCTATGTCGTTTACAATGTACGACTTCCCTATTCCCGGACTTCCGTGAATAAATACTGGTGTATCTGTTTTTATTAAAATCTCTAGTTGTTTGTATAACTCTGTTGTACCGATCGCAGGTGTTATCATTTAGCTTTCCTTAGCTTAGTTTTACTTCTTTTAGTATCTTTGCAAGATCATCGTTTAGCGTGTTTATCTTTTTGATCACATCATCACGTGTAGGCTCATCAAGTGCAAACCTTGAATCTATAAACTCATAAATACCTATACTGTCTGCATATACGCTTTGAAGCAGATCTGCTTTTATTTTATCTTCTACTAATCCCATATTTATCTCCTATATACAACCATACTGGACTTTTTAAAGCCCTCTTTTTTGTAAAATCTGTGTGCATCAACATTGTCAAAGTCAGTCAAAAGTGTAACTCTCTCAACTCCGCTGTCATTAAGTATTTTCAAAACCTTTTTTAAAAGCTTTGTGCCCATACCGTTTTTTCTGTATTTTTTTAAAACAACCATATCTTCAAGTATTGCTACCTTTTTGCCAAGAGCAGTTGAATAAGTGTAGAGTATGTTTACCATACCTACAACCTTGCCCTTTTTCTCTACTACAAAAATGTCACCTATGCTTTTTGACTTTATGATCTTCTTTAGCGCTTTAGTCTGTTTTTTAACGTCTACTTTAAATTCAGCCTCTTGAGTAAACAGAGATTTTAGAAGTTTGTTTAAAACATCTATATCATCTAAAGTAGCAAGTCTTACCATTGACTATACGCCCATCCAGTTCTCGTGAGTGTGACCTTTGCGTTTAAAGTCGATCGCAGCTTGGATCTGTGTGTCTAACTCATCAAGATTAAACTCATCATCCAGATCTTTTGGTATTTGAATGTATACGATCTCACCCTCTTTGTCTATAATGAAAGCAGATTTTGCACAAACGCTAGAGTCTATAAGTACGCCGAACTTGCTACAAAAACCTTCAAAGTCTATAGTTGCGAAACCATCATCAACTTCTCTTGTAAATGCTTCTGGAGAGAAAAAGTATATGTTAGCTTTCTCTTTGTGTTTGTTTACGATGCTGTAAAGCTCTTTAGAAAAAGAGTTTCCGTACGGAAGAGTGATCATAACCTGAACTTTGTCAGCCATCATACCGATCACTTTTTGTTCTCCGCTTATCATCTTAACTTTTACAGCTGGTGCTTCACCGCCAACTTTTCTCTCTTTCTTTTGTAACTCGACTGCATTTCCATTATAGATAACTTCCATCACAAACCTTTATAAAAATATATTTACTTTAAATATATACAGATTACGTACCTTTGCAAGGAACGATATATGTATAAATAGATTTAAACTTATATATGAAGGAATTAATATGGCAGTTAAAATTACTGATGAATGTATCTCATGTGATGCATGTGCACAAGAATGTCCGGTTGCGGCAATTTTAGAAGATGGAAATGAAAAAAACCCAAGTGATGTTTTTTATGTAAAACCTGAAAGCTGTGTTGAGTGTGTTGGTCACGCTGATGAGCCAAGATGTGTTGAAGCTTGTCCAACTGAGGGAGCTATCGTTTGGGATATGCCATATACTATGGATTTCAACGAGTACTATAAAGAAGGTAACGAAGCTGGTACTTACAAAATTCGTGAACACAAGAAAAAAGGTCTTATGCTTCCAGAAGTTAAAGAGATGCCATTTATCGATAGCATTGATATGAGCGATCGTGAATCTCACGCTACAATAGGTAATTGGTAATCAGAAGATGTCTGTATATATTACTGATAGCTGTATAAACTGTGACGCTTGTATTGACGAGTGTCCAGCTACGGCAATAGTTAGTGCGGACGAATCTCCACTTGCTGATGGAGAGTTCACGTATGTTAAACCTGAAAAATGTATAGAGTGTGTAGATACAACAGTTCCAAAATGTGCGGATGTGTGTCCGACAGAGGGTTGTATCGTTTGGGACATGCCTTATACTGCAGAGTTTAACGATTACTATCTTCAGGGTCAGGAAGATGGTAAGTACAAAATTCGTGAACACAAGAAAAAAGGTCTTCTATCTCCAGAAGCTCAACCAAGACCATTTAGAGAAAGCATCACTGTTGCAGACAGAGAAGCTCTAATGGCAGTACAGATATAAAACTAGATAATCTAGTTTTATATTTATTATAAACTTTCTATATACTATTTTTCGCTACAATTTTACAAAATAATCATTAAGGTACAAATATGAAAATTGCTATCCCTGTAAAAGACGAAAGTCTGACTTTTGTAGGAAATGCCGGACATACTCCGAAATTTGCTATTTACGATATGGTTGGAAGCGGAATGTTCCGTTCATTTAAACTAGATACTATCAAAAACAATCCAAGAACAGATGTAGATTTTGAAGATGAAGATCACACATGTGCTCACGATGGCGACAATGATGCAGAGCATATTGCACAACATAACAAAATGGGTGTAGTTTTAGATGAATGTGACTATATTGTAGTTACACGTGCATGTAAAAACACGGCTAACACTATGAACGATCATAATGTAAAGATCATCAAGTATACTGGTGATGCTTCAAACGCAGATGCGATACTTAGAGAAGTATCTGCACAGTTTATTTAGCAACTTTTTTATTTAACTTAAACACCGTGTATATTAAAAGCGCTCCACCTACGAGCGTAGATATACTCGGTACTTCCGCATATATAATGTTCGAGCTTCCCATTGCAACAAGCGGTACTAAAAATATAAACGACGATGCCTGATTTGCACCTATGATCGTACTTGCTTTAAAGTAAAAGGTAGTTGCAATTCCTGTTGATACCACAGTTGTAAACAGAAGGTTGATCCAAAAAATATAATCAAACTCAAAAATCTCAACCACTTTTTCGTTTGGTACGAAAAGAATGTATGACGTTAACGAAGATGCAATGTAGAGATAAAAAGTAAATACCAAAGTCCCTGCATATTTTCTTGATCTTGCACTAAGTATTGTAAGAAAACTCCATGCAATTGATGCTAGTAAAAAAAGGATATTGCCCTCTTTCATCAAATCACTCACAGAATTGTTATACAGATCAAGCATGATCATTGTACCTATGATTCCTATTCCCAAAGGTATCTTTTTTTCACGTGGTATATCTACCTTTTCGATAATAGCAATGATCAAAAATGTAAATATTGGGTTAGAACCTGTAACAAGCATTCCTCCAAAACCTGCATATCCAACTTCAAGTCCCAGAAAAAATAAAAGATTATAGACTATAAGAACAATGACAGAGAGGGAGAGATATTTAAAAATCTTTTTTGAAAAAACAAGTTTTTGATTTGAGAAATACAACATAGGTATTAGAGACAACGAGCTTAATAAAAATTTCCAGAACGTAAGTGTATAGCTGTCTGTGTACTCTGTCAGTATTTTTGATGATGGCCATGCAACACCCCAAAAAAACATCGCTAAAACAAGATAGATATATACATTGTTGTCAATATGTCTTTGCAATTTTTTCCTCACTAGAAAATATAAAACGAATTATATACCTTTTTTGAAAGGAACACTTTATGAAACATAGTTTTGCAAGAAATTAATTAAAGGATTTTTTATGAGTTGTTCAACAGGTGGATGCGGTACGCACAGTGATTCAGGTTTTGATCCAAACAATCCGGAAGCTATGGCAATAAAAGAAAAAATCAATGCTCACCCATGTTACAGCGAAGGTGCACACCAGCACTACGCAAGAATTCACGTAGCAGTTGCTCCTGCGTGTAATATACAATGTAACTATTGTAATAGAAAATATGATTGTTCAAACGAGTCACGTCCTGGTGTGACAAGTGGTAAATTAACTGCTGAAGAAGCTGTTAAAAAAGTTTTATATGTTGGTGGTGAGATTCAACAACTTTCAGTTGTAGGTGTTGCAGGTCCAGGTGATGCGTTAGCTAACCCTAAAAAGACTTTCGACACATTTAGAATGCTTCAAGAAAAAGCACCAGATTTAAAACTATGTCTTTCTACTAACGGTCTTAGAATAGCTGACTATATAGATGAGATAGAAAAATACAATGTTGATCACGTTACTGTAACTATAAACACTGTAGATCCTACTGGTGAGATCGGTAGCCAAATCTACCCATGGGTACACTGGAACCACAAAAAAGTTTGGGGTGCTGAAGGTGCTAAAATACTTTTAGAGAGACAACTTGAAGGTATAAAAATGTTAACTGAGAGAGGAATTCTTGTAAAAGCTAACTCAGTTTTAATTCCTGGTGTTAATGATAAAGATCTTCCAAATGTTGCTAAGAAACTTAAAGAGATGAACGTGTTCTTACACAACATCATGCCTTTACTTTCTTCTCCTGAATTTGGTACTAAATTTGGACTAGACGGTGTTCCAAGTGCAACTGACCAAGAGACTATGGCAGTTCAAGAAGCTTGTGGTATGGATATGAAACTAATGAGCCACTGTCGTCAATGTCGTGCGGATGCTGTTGGTCTAATCGGTGAAGACAGAGGTGACGAGTTTGGTAAAGAGATCTTTGTTGGTATGAGCTTCGAAGCTTTAGAAGACAAATACAATATCTCTGCACGTGCTCAAAAACACCAAGCAATTGAGAACTGGCGTACACACCTTGAAGCTGCAAATCAACGTATTAAAATTGAGCAAGCTTCTAAAGAGCAGTTAAGTTCAACTGGTGAGACTAAACTTGTAGCTGTTACTACTAGCGGTGAAGGTATGATCAACATGCACTTTGGTTCAGCTCAAGAGTTCTTAATCTACGAAGTTGGTGACAAAGCTATCAAATTTGTAATGCACAGAAAAATCGAGAGTTCTTACTCTGGTGCTGATATGGGTGAAGACTATAACCCAATTGAAGAGATCAAAACTACACTTAAAGATGTTGATCTTTTACTTACTGCAAAAATCGGTGAGTGCCCAATGAACGACTTAAATGAGATCGGTCTTGTTTGTGATGATACATACGCTAACGAGCCAATCGAAAAATCAGCTTTTGAAGCAGTTAAAAAACACTTTTCAGAAGAAATACAAGAGGTAGGTTAATCCCTACCCTTGCCTACAATGCAAAATAATCCAAAAATAATACTACTAAACGGATATGGACCTATATCTATAAACAATGAGCTTATGGAGCTATACGCTGTTACGACTTCTCATGGAGCTATAGGTTTTCCATTAAAATCTCTACGTGCTGAAAATGTCACTATTATAAAAGACATAGATACATTTTGGTCTACAACAAAGAAGATAAAACCTGAAAACATGTGCTATGTATATGCTTATGATGGTTTAAACGAAGAAGACAAAGAAAAGATAAAAGCACAGTCATTGCTTGAAATATAAGCAACAGATATAGTGGAACACTTTATGAATACTAGTATAATAATTATACTTCAAAAGGAGTTTATATGGCTATAATTAATGACACAACTCTTCGTGATGGTGAACAAGCTCCATACGTTGCTTTTAATACGCAAGAGAAAGTAAATATAGCTAAACTTCTATATGAAGCAGGCGCAGATGAACTTGAAGTAGGAATACCTGCTATGGGTTCAAAAGAGCAAGACGATCTAAGAGAGATACTTGCACTTAACCTTCCTATTCAGATCATGAGCTGGAACCGTGCTACTATGAAAGACTTAGAAGCTTCGTTAGAGACTGGTATAAAAGCAGTTGACCTTTCTATCCCTGTTTCACAAACACTTATAGATGTAAAGTTCGGCGGTGACAAAGACAGACTTTTCAGAAACCTTGAAGAGGTTGTAGGTGCAGCTAAAAAAGAGGGTCTGTTTGTTTGTGTAGGCGGTGAAGATTCAAGCCGTGCAGATAATGACTTTTTAAAAGAGTTAATGGGATATGCACAGTCTTTAGGTGCTGACAGATTTAGATACTGTGACACTATCGGTATTTTAACTCCTAATCAAACGTATGAGAATATATCTTATCTATGCCAAAACAACAGCTTAGATATAGAGATGCATACACACAACGACTTCGGTATGGCTACTGCTAATTCTATAGCTGGTATAGAAGCTGGAGCGATCAGTGCAAACACAACCGTAATTGGTCTTGGTGAGCGTGCGGGTAATGCTTCTTTTGAACAAGTTCTTATGAGCCTTAAATATCAGTTTAAAGAATCTCGTGAAATAAATGCGGCTAAACTTCATGAACTGGTTCACAGCGTAGCATTAGCTGCAAATAGACCTATAAGTGCATCACGCCCTATTGTAGGTGCAAATATCTTTTCTCATGAATCAGGTATTCATGTAAACGGTATGATTAAAAATCCAAGCTCTTACGAAGCATTTGAGCCAGAAGGTGTAGGACTTCAGAGATTTTTCCCAATTGGAAAACACTCAGGAACTTCTACACTTTTATATCACCTAAACGAGAGCGGTATAAAACCGATAGCAGAGAAGGTACAAAACATACTTCCTGTAGTTAGAGAGATAGTTACAAACAGAAAAAAAGTTCTTGATCCTCAAGAGTTAAAAGAGTTGTATCTATGTTCATAGGATGGATTAGAAAAAAAAGTTTTGAAGCTGATCTGAATAAGATTGAGGAGTCTATGGCAATAGACAAGTCTCTTATTCAAAAAACATATTTAGACAATTCTTCTTTATGTTTTGGTGCATATAATGATGAAAACAATCTTGTAGCATTTATATCTGCTTATGATCAGGGGGAGAGTTTTTTAATAAACAACTTCTTCTATACAGCAGATATAACCAACGATGTTAAAAAGAGACTTTTAAAACTTCTGCTTGATAATATAAACGAAGATGAAAAACCGATCATGATCATGGCAAAGAAAGATGAAAGAGGTCTTTTCTCGTCGTTCAAATTTAACGAATTTGCTAAGTTTAAACGTGCTTACTATAGTGGTGGCGGTGTTGCTTTTAACTTTACAAATGCAACTTCAAAAAGTATAACTACAGAGAACTATATACCTATTATGATCAATATAGACAAAATAGCATTTAATACAAACAGAATGAGCTACACTAAAGATGTACTCTTAAAACAGTCATCACTTGTTTTAGCAAATGACTATGGTTACCAGCACTCATACGCTATAAATAAATCATTAGTCAAAATATCTCCATGGGTCATGAAAGACGCTGCTTTTAGTGAGGCTGAAAAGATGATCAGGGGTATTATATATCACCGTGGTCTAAAAAAGATATATGCTTTTATACCTAGTGATGTAGATGAGATCACAGATTTGTATGCATCTTACAAATTTGATTTGAGTGAAGAGTATACTCTTTATTACAAAAATTCAAAACCATTTATAAACTTGGAAATGGTTTATGCATTTTAAATTTAAAACAAAGGAAAAACAATGGCATTAACAGAAGAACAAAAAGAGATTAAAAAAGAGTTTGCAGGTTATAAAAGAAAAGTTACTGAAGTAGCTGGTGAGATTCATGATATAGTTGAAGATACAATATGGACTGACTACACTAGACTACCAGAACTTAGTGAAAAAGTTGCAGTACTAATGAAAGATGTAAATGAGTTTAAAGCTCAACACGACTTTCTAAAATAGTAAGACACTTTACAGTATCATCGAGGAAACCTCCATGGAAGATCCAAATACTAAAATCATATGTGAGTGCGGCTCTAAGACAGTTTCACAAGCAGTAGAGATTTTAAAAGAGACTGATCTTCCATATAAAAAAGCCAAAAAATTAGTTACAGAATGTAATAAGACATGTTGCAGAAGACCTTTGATGGCTCTGTTTAATATGATACAATTTGGTGAAATAGATTATGAAGAGATAGATTTTTTAATCGATCAAATGAATGACAGGTAAAGAGATGGAAAATAAGTATTTAGAAGATTTTTCGAGATGGATGAGAAATAAAGGACTAAGTGCAAAGATACCTTCAGATATTGATAAATTAAAAAACCTATCTATACTGGACTTAACAAAGTCAAAACTTCATGAACTTCCTGAGTCTATATGTTACTTAGAAAACCTTAGTGTTTTAAAACTATCAGGTAACAGACTTACAAAACTTCCATCAAATATAGGGAACCTTAAAAACCTAAGAAACCTTCAATGTGAGAACAACCTTTTAGAGGAACTTCCGGCAAGTATAGGTGATCTTGATTCTCTGGTTATTTTAAATCTAAACGGAAATAGACTAACACAACTACCTGATGAGTTTTATAAGCTTACGAAACTGACACGTTTGACAATAGCTGCAAACTCTATAGAATCTCTTTCAGACAAACTAGGTAACCTGACACACCTGCTCTACTTTTCACTTGATACAAATGAGTTAAAAGAGTTACCAGATGCATTTGATAAAATGGCTTCATTATATTATTTAGACCTGTCATATAACCATTTTACGTATCTTCCTAAATCTATAGGAGAGATAGATGAGCTTGAAACACTTTTACTAGAGGGTAACCATATAAAAGACCTGCCATCTTTAGAATCTCACGATATGCTTATAAAACTAAACCTAAACGATAATCATCTAAGTAAGATAGATTTTGACCTTAGCAAGTTAGAAGACTTACAGCTTTTAAGTCTTGACAACAATAATATAGAATACCTACCTGAGAGTGTATGTAAACTAGCTAAGCTAAACTGTCTAAGTATAAGCGCTAATAACTTAAAAGAGCTGCCTGAGTGTATAGGAAAGTTAGAGAATCTTCTTGAGCTTGATATAGATGAGAATGAGATAGAAAAATTCCCTGAATCTTTTTATGAACTTAAAAAGCTAAAAACGCTTTATATAGATGAAAACAATGGTCTAGAAAATCCTAAACTACCTTCATTAGAGTTTTGTGACGTAGAATAGTTTTATATAAAACACGCACTCATATAACCGACAACTCTTGACTCGTCTCCGCTTGCATCGGCACTTGTTCTGTAGTCTATGATTTTAGATTTTAAATTTAATTTTTTAGCACTCATAAGCATAGCTTCAACACCGATCATTCCACAAGCCTCGCAACCGCTGTGAAGCTCGTCAATATCTAGATTTTTAACTGCATCAACACATATACTATCCAGAGTATTTGCATCTTTTATATTGTAAAAATGGCTCAAATCTGTACTTATTACAACTCCCCAATCATCATCTGCATATACAAAATCTATAATGTCTGATACTAAACTCGGATCTATACTGCTATAAACCAATTCAATGATCTCTACATCATCAATGTAGTGTCTTAAAAAAGGAAACTGAACCTCTGTTGAGTGTTCCATATGAGCCTGACTTAGACACCCTAGTGAAAACTTTTCTCCTAGTTTTTCAACCATAGATGAATTAGAAGATATATCCCCAAGAGGTGTTTTATAACTATCGTATGTACATAGGGAAATACCGTTAAAAGCGATTCTGTGTGAAGGTCCTATAACTACAAACTTCTTCACTCCGCTTTTTTTCAAAGCTTTGTAAGAAAGACTTGCTGTATAACCTGAATATATATACCCGGCATGGGGAACAATTATAGCTTTTGAACTTGGTATATCATCTAAGAGACTACACAGCTTATTAAAATGCTCCAAGTACTGGTTTATTTCAAATTCATTATCGGGATAAAAAGCTCCGGCTACACTCATATCTCTTTTCATTCAAATACTCCGTCTATTTTATTTTGACATTTTGTACACTCATTATCCTTTATGGACAACACCTTTGTATTGAAATAATCCCTTTGTATTAATGTACTGCCGCACTTATTACAGTAAGTATTAGTATCGACATTTACATTACCTAAATAAATATATTTTATTCCATACTCTTGTGCTATGCTTTTTGCTCTGTCTAAAAGTTCTAATGAAGTAGCAGGAGTATTATTCATCTTATAATCAGGATGAAATGCACTAAAGTGCCAAGGTATATTAAGCCCTAGTTTTTGAGATACAAACTCAGCCATAGCTCTTATCTCTTCATCGCTGTCATTATCACCTGGTATTAAAAGAGTAGTGATCTCAAGCCAGATGTCACTTTTTGCAAACAGCTCTAAAGAATCCAATATGCCGTCTAAATCAGCTTTGAGTTTCTTTTTATAATACTCTTTTGAAAAACTTTTAAGATCTACATTTATTGCATCTACCCAACTGTTCATATCTTCTATAGTCTCAGGTGACTCATAACCGTTTGAGACAAAAACATTTTTCAAACCATGCTCTTTTGCAAGCATACCTATATCTTTTGCATACGGATACCAAATTGTAGGTTCATTATACGTATAGCTTATACTTTTACAGTTATTCTGCAAAGCTAAGCTTACGATATCTTGAGGTGTATACACTACATTCTCATCTATTACAGATGTTTGGGATATGGAGTAGTTCTGACAAAACGGGCACCTGAAGTTACATCCAACAGTACCTAAAGACAAAGAACTTGATGCAGGTAAAAAATGGTAAAGAGGCTTTTTTTCGATTGGATCTATATGAACGGCTGAGGGATGATTGTATGTTTTATTTACGAGTGTCTGATTCTCATTAAAGTTGATTCCGCAGATACCATGAGAGTTTTCTTTTAAAGTACAATAGTGTCTGCATAGTATACAAGTGATCGCATTTTCATTTTTATAACGGAAGTACTGCATCGAAATCTTCCTCTATTGCATCGACCTGATATACGTAAATATCAGGATTATGTTCATAAATAGACGGGTTTGTGCCTGCTTTGTAACTTAGATGTTCTAAAAAACGTTCCTTATCTGGTAGCTGTTCCCAAACTTGAGGTAAGAATGTACCTTGATAAGAGCCGTATTTTAAAATAAGTCCGTCTGTACCTGCATTTATTTTATCTTTTAAGTCATTATAGTCTTTATAGTTTAAAAGTTCTGGCTTGGTCAATACGGATACTTCCAAGTTCAGCTTATCTAGTTCGTCAGTTTTTAAAGGGGAAAATCTAGGATCTGAAAAAGCAGCGGAGTTTGCATTGCTTATAATGTCATCCAAAAGTGTTCTATGTGCTATTATAGAGCCTATACAACCGCGTAAAGCACCATTGTAATTTAGTGTTACAAAAGATGCACCGTCTTTGTTTAAAAATGGATACTCTTTTAGCAATAGATCTTTATCTATGACAAAGCTGTCATCAAATCTACTAAGTATTGCAGTTTTTGCAATTTTTAATAATATAGGATCTAGCATCAATAAACTCCTAAAAGAAGATTATATAACTAATAGCTATAGTATGTCAAATAATTAACAGCTAACTACGTCCCATACTAAATTTTTATATGCCTTCATGATAGGCTTTTGCATATCTTTCATCATAGTAACTCTAAGCTCACCGATTGCATCTTTATAAATAGGATCAGCTTTTATAGGATCCTTTGCACGGGCAAGATCTATGATCTTATGGACACTTAGGTTAAATGGAGTATTTGGCTTATCGTTTATACCATCATACACAGACATGAATAAATTATAGTTGTCATAATCCATCTGACACTCATCATCCAAGATCTTAAGTGCTAAAATCGTAGCATATTGAATCTCTTCTTCAGTGAAGTTATGAGTTTTAGCCCACTCATAAGCTGTTGATTGATCATCCATTAGTTTGCCTCCTTCTTGCTTTTAGCAGAAGTTTTCTTAGCTTTTTTAAGCTCAATTTCACTCTCACCGTTGATGAAGCTTTTTGTAATAACACAACCCTCTACATCTTCTTTTGCAGGAAGTTCATATTGAAGAGGTAACATAATCTTTTCTATGATACCACGAAGACCACGTGCACCAACACCCTTCTCTTCTGCCATTTTTGCTATCTCTTGAAGTGCATCTTCACTGAATTCTAATTCAATTCCGTCTAATTCAAATAGAGCTTGATATTGTTTAGTAATAGCGTTTTTAGGCTCAGTTAATACCTTGATTAGATCATCTAATGATAATTGGTTTAGAGTTGCTACAACAGGGATTCTACCTATGAATTCAGGAATAAGACCAAAGTTAATAAGATCTTTTGATTCTATCTCTTCTCCGATTAATTCTTCCTCTTTGTGAGTAAGGAATCCCATCTTTTTAGGCTGTTTCTTTTTATCGACATTCGCATCTTTTACAAGACCGACAAACGCACCACCACAAATAAATAAAATATGTGTAGTATCAAAAAGTACAGTCTCAGCACCTGAACTTTTTCTACTACCCTTTACAGGTACATATACTTCACCGCCTTCTAAGATTTTTAAAAGACCTTGTTGAACACCCTCACCACTTACGTCTCTACCGCTTGTCGCACTCTCGCTTTTATTAGCGATCTTATCGATCTCATCTATGTAGATAATACCTTTTTGAGCACGCTCAATATCAAAATCAGCAGAAGCTAAAAGACGTGATAAAATAGACTCAACATCTTCACCTACATAACCAGCTTCAGTAAGTGCCGTAGCATCTGCAACTGCGAAAGGTACATCCATAATTTTAGCTAGAGATTTTGCTAAAAGTGTTTTACCAGAACCTGTTGGACCAACAAGTAAAATATTACTCTTCTCGATCTCTACATTGTTAAATACAGGTTTATCGATTCTCTTATAGTGTGAGTACAGAGCAACAGATAAAACTTTCTTAGCTTCCTCTTGACCAATTACATAATTGTCAAGGTGATCTTTTATCTGTGTAGGTATGCTAAGCCCTCTTTGAAACTCAGCACGCTCTTTTTTTAACTCTTCTTTATGAATTATGTCTGAACAAGTACCTATACACTCGTTACAAATATGTGCATTCTCAGCACTGAAAATCTTATCTACTTCTTTAACGCCTTTACCACAAAAATCACAAATTAAATCTTTACTCATTATAAACTCTTTAAAAAGTTATCACACTCATCTTTAACAATTTCAAGATTATGAGTGTCTACAAACTTGTTTTCTTTTTTAGTTAATTCATCTTTATCCGTAACTATTATACCAGTATCTAAACCTAGTGTTATCTCATGTGCCACCATTCTAAAAGTATCGCGTGAGAAATCAACACCCAGGAACATGTAAGACTTGTCTTTTTTATAATCTTTTAAAAATGGAGGAAGTGCATAACCGCCCATCGCTTCTGTTAACCAGTCAACAAAGTCTGCATCACTAATAATGAAGTTCATCTCTGGGATCATACACCCCATTGGTTTGAAAAGTATAGGAAGTGAATCGTTTAACTCTTCTTTGTCTATTCTTGTATATTCTTTTGTAGAAGGATCAAATTTGTAGATTAAAAATCTGTCATAATCAGCTGTAATTCTCGATACACCAGTTATCATGAAATGCTCAACATCTTCATATATTTTACATGAGCTATCATCAACATTAGTATCTATCATATACTTTGGTTTAATATCTTTAAAAAATTCATAAGCGAATGGTATATCGTATTCTTTTGATGCGTAGATGTGGTTTGTCATCTGAATGATGTACTCTCTACCCTTTCTTTGCTCCAAACTCATTGCAGCACGACTATATTCATACATAAGTCTTTCACTCATAGCACGACCGTTATTAAGTGCTAAAATCATCGAATCACTATCATGTGGCAGTGTAGCGCCATCTTTTGAAGTTGTATTTTTAAATACACCCATACCTATAAACGGAACTAAACTTCCGTCTTGTAGTTTCTCTTTTATATTTTCCATAATTCGTCCAATGTATTTATATATTAGAACTTATACACAAAGTGTTCCTTTTATTATATATTTATCACATTTTTGACATTTGAAATTGTTAAGGAAATTTAGTTGGTGGAAAAGTTTAAGAAAAGGTTGAAACGATGCCCTATATTAATGGCATCCAGTTCCTGTGTAGCTAGTATAAGCTTTGTTAAGTTCTACTCTTAGTCTATCTAGATCAAAAGGTTTACTTAGATCATTTGGCATCTCAAGGTAAAAAATAGCACCGTCTTTAGAGATTAAAAACATTGACTTAGTCAGTTTGTCTTCTAATGAACCACTAACTAGTTTTGCACCGTACATATTTCCAAACTCATCTTCTGAATCTAAAACAAGTGTGAATTTTTTAAGTCTATTTTTTAAAACCGTATCTACTTCATAGTCTTTATCAAAAATGAAGTAGCAATTAAGAGGTACTTGTATCTTACTTAAAAGCTCATCCATTAATAATATCTCATCCATAAAACCGTTTTTGTCGTTTGGAAACGATACAAGAAGTGTCATAGATTTATCAGGATGACTTCTTCTAATCTCTAAAGAATCACCCTTTGCATCTGTAACTTCTATATTTTCAGCCATATAGCCTACATCTATAAAATCTTCACAAAGCTCTAATTCTTCGTCATTGTATTTTATACTAGATTCCATATTTTTTTACCTTATATCCTATTTGTCTTTGAGTAATTCCTAAAGACTTAGCAGCTTCAGCTTGATTGCCCCCACTATTTTCTAAAGCATTTACGATAGCTTCTTTTTCCAATTCATCTAGAGTTTTATTCTCTAATGGAATTTGAGTGTATTCATCTTTCAGTTTCTCATTATTAAGTGCTGGTAAAAGAAGCATCATATCACTTGCTGTGATTCCGTCTTCATTACCCATAAGAACTATACGCTCAATCGTATTTTCAAGTTCACGCACATTACCAGGCCATGGATAAGCCATAAGTTTTTGCATAGCTTCATCAGTAATGCTTACTCTTTTTTTATGGTTAAGCATTGAACGTTCTAAAAAGAAGTTAACTAAAAGTTTTATATCTTCACCTCTTTCACGAAGTGGCGGAAGATCTATCGGTATAACATTTAGTCTGTAATATAGATCCTCTCTAAACTCTCCATCTTTTACCATTTGCTCCAAATCTCTGTTTGTCGCAGCAACCAGACGAACATTCACGCGGATAGTTTTAGAACCACCTACACGCTCAAACTCACGCTCTTGTAATACACGTAAAAGTTTAACTTGAGCAGATGCAGAGATGTCCCCTATCTCATCTAGGAAAAGTGTACCGCCATCAGCCAGCTCAAACCTACCTTTTCTAGTCTCTTTAGCATCTGTAAATGCACCTTTTTCATGACCAAAAAGTTCACTCTCTAAAAGTGTATCTGTAATAGCTGCACAGTTTAGTTTGATAAAAGGTTCATCACTTCTTTTACTTCTTTTATGGATAGAAGCTGCAACAAGTTCTTTACCTGTACCTGTTTCACCACGAACAAGAACCGTAACTTCACTTTGAGCTATACGTTCTATAACTTGGTAAACAGTTTGCATTTTTGGGCTATCACCTATAATATCTCCAAAGTTATGCACCTTAGAATCCCATTCCATTTTGTAGTACTGTTTTAATTCTGTAAGCCTTTCTTTTTCTTTCTCAATAGACATATTAGAATTTATATATTGTGCAAATAATGAACTGATAATACTCATTATTCTTACTGTCTCTTCAAAATCTATTTGTGTAGATTTTGTAAGATTTGCACCTATTACACCTATAACTTTATCTTCTGCAATTAGAGGAACTGCTATGTAAGATATAGCATCACTGTTTCTACTTCCAGATTTGTTTAAAAATATAATATCATTATGAATATTTTCGATAACAACAGGTTCCATACTCTTGGCAGCTAAACCAGTAGCACCCTCACCAAGTTTATATTCTGAAATATTTTTTTGATGCTTGCTAAAACCTGTAGATGCACAAATACTTAGATTCTCGTCTTCTAGTTTATAGATGACACAATTACCTAAATTTAGCGCATTTTTTAACGCAGTCAATGATTTCTCTAGAGATTTTTGAATATCTCTAGAATCTGATATTAATGATGCTATATCATATAAAACTAATAATTCTTTGTGTGTTAAACACATATCACATTGTGGATTCATTCTACATATCTTCTTATTTTATTTATATGATGATATTATACTCAAATATATATAAAAAAAAAGCAGATATGTGACTAATTATTAATCAGCTATCTTTTTACAAACAGTTTCTTTAGGTAAATTTTTTGGACCTGGTTCAATCCACCATGTCTCACCATTGCTAAGTTCTACTTCTCCACCCCATTTTTCATCAGTGTTAAACTCTATACTCTCAATAGTCTCTTCCATATCTTTTTTTGCTACATAGAAAGAGATCTCTCCATTATTTTCTCTTAACATTACTTTTGCCATCATTTCTCCTTTAATTTTTGATTAGTTTGATTACTTGGTTTAATAAAGCGCTTTTATTTTCATACCACACTTTGAAAAAACCTTTTTTTGGCTCATTCACTAAGATTGATCTCTCTTTGTCTGCATCAGACTCAAGAAAATCATCTCTTGAATGAGCACCGCGGCTTTCCTCTCTCTCGAGTGCACTCAAGACGACTGCTTCAGCAACCTCAAGTGCATTTTTTAGCTCAAGGATAGATATAAGTTCTACATTATTGTTTCTTCCTTTATCTATACAGTGTAAGCTACCTGCTTGCTTTCTCAAATATTTTATATAATCAAATGCCTTAATTAGAGAGTCATAATCTCTATGTATACCTGCATACTTAAACATAGTTTCCCCCATACTTATACGCATGGAGTTAAAGTTTTTTGTAGTATCTCTGTCAAAAATGTTATCTACAACTTTTTGATCTTTGACTACAATATTGTAATCGATCGGTAAAAAATCTTTATGTTTCGCGAATTCTCTTGCATTTTCACCTGCAAGTTCACCAAATACTGCACCTTCTAGTAATGAGTTACCGCCTAATCTGTTTGCACCGTGTATATTATTAACTGCACATTCTCCACAAACGAACAGACCTTTGATATCTGTTTTTGTCATTAAAGATTCTATACCACCCATAGAGTAATGAGCAACCGGAGTAACTTCAAGTAATTCAGTTGTAACGTCAATCCCTGCTTGATTATAAGCTGCCTTATATAGACTTGGGAGTTTTGTTTCAATATGTTCTTTATCTAAATGTCTAAGATCTAAATATACTTTTTTACCATCATTAATCTCTTTTAAAATAGCGCGTGAGACAATATCTCTTGTAGCAAGTTCATCTACAAAACGCTTTCCGTCACTATTTACTAAGTGTCCGCCTTCACCACGAGCAGCTTCACTGATAAGATAAGAGCTTTTATTCATTCCTGTAGGATGGAACTGAACAAACTCCATATCTTTTAAATTCAACCCTGCTCTTAGAGCGATTGCAAGCATATCACCTGTATAATCTTGTGCATTAGTAGAGTGTCCTCTATATATACCTGCATAACCACCACCGGCAAGTATTACTGCCTTTGCTGGATATACCATAAGTGATGAATCTATTCTTCTTATAGCTACTACACCGCTTATTTGATTATTTAGTTTTGTAATATTCATAACAAAATTGTTTGCTACAAATGTAACACCCATAATTTTTGCTTTTTTAATAAGAGCCTGCATAATAGCTGAACCTGTTTTATCACCCACATAACAAGTTCTCTTAGATATACCACCGCCGAAACTTCTTTGTGCTATCTCACCGTTTTCATCTTTGTCAAACTCAACACCGTAAGATACAAGTTTTTTGATTATATGCGGAGCACGGTTACACATATAAGATACACTTTTTTTGTCACTTAAACCGTAACCGCCTTTAAGTGTATCATCTATATGTTTTTTTATCTCATGAGTGTCATTTTTATCTAAAACAGAATTTATCCCTCCACTGGCAAGTGAAGAGTTTGATTTAAATATATTTCCTTTTGTAACTATAGCTACTTTATTGGAATTGGTCTTAGCTTCTATTGCAGCCATTAAACCTGCAATTCCACCACCGACTACGATTACGTCATAAATCAAAACTTACAGCCTGTACAGTAAGTCATATTTTTCTCTTTTTACTGACTTAACTTTTGAGATCTCACAGTTCTCTTTAATATGAACAGGAACTTTAGAACCAAATAATGAACTAACAATTCCCGGAGTTGAGCGAACAAACTGAAGTGCAAGTTGTATATCACTCTTTAGAGTCATTGAACTATCTAAAACTACACCTGTCTCAGCCGTAAAAGATTTTTTAAACAGGTTCATCTGAAGCAGTGAAGATGAACTTATTACACCAATTCCAAGTTTATACGCAGCATTAATAATAGAACACTCTTGATTATTTACTTTCTGCGTAGGAGTAGTATAAGCGTTTGTTTTACCCATATTAAACGGAAGCTGGATATATTTAAACCTGTGGTTTTCTCCACCAACTTTTTCTGCGATCTCTACAAGTTTTTCTAAACTTATAAGTTCTTCGTTCTCAGCAGTAAAACCGTTCCATACAGCTACACCGTAAGTTTTAAATAAGCCTTCGTCAGCAAGTTTTTCAAACCTTTGAAACACTTTTTCAATTTGTTTATAAAAGTCTTTTTTTCCAAGCTTTAATATTTGCATCTCAGGATTGTGAAGATAGTATATATCTAACGATTCAACTCCAAGATTCTCAAGAGAGCGTCTACAGCTCCACTCTAAATAATCAGGTGTCATACAGTGCTGATCTAGTTCTATCTCATCTTCAGTTGCAAGACCTGCATCTGTTATGTTTTCTTTGATCCATGTATACGGATTTTCAGGGAAAGGGAAATCTAGCTGAATAAATCCGCCTTTAGAACAGATTATAAGCTCTTCACGTTTAACCTCATCACCAAGTTCAACTAAAGCTTCACCTATCTCTTTTTCACTTTGCCCGTATCTATAGTTACTAGCTGTATCTATCAAATTTATTCCACTTCTTATTGCCTGCTTTACAGCTTCAATATAGTGAAATACATAATTTTCCTCTTTATAAGGTTCTTTATTAAAAGTACCAAGACCAAGTTTAGAAAATATCAACCCGTTATGTTGAGTATAAAAATCTTTATAGTTTGAGAATTTTTTAGCAAAATTAAGTGTGTCTTCTTGCGTTGCGAAACTCATTATGCCCTCTTGCTTTCAACTTTTTTAGCATACATAACAACTGTAGCCGCATATGTCAAAAGTGCCAGTGGTAATATAATAGTTTCCATAATCTCTCCAAAAAAATATAATATATAATTCTATAATACATATTACATTCCTTAGAGAAAAAACTGTTTCTTTTTTGTGCAATTTATATATTATTTTTTAAACTGCAAAAATATTTTTTATGCGATAAGTTCCATTTTTGTACCAATATTTGCCATACCGCATATGTAAGGTTTACTTGTTACTATTCCATCTATGCCAGTAGATGCAAACTCTGCAGCATTGTTTATATCTATACCGCCAGATGCCAATATTTTAACATTTGGATAATTTTCTTCTTTGTATTTCACAATAGTTTTTAATAACTCTATCTCTACTTTATCAAGCTGTAAAACATCAACACCATACTTCATCAGCTGCACAGCATCTTCAAAATTGTCAGACTCTACAACTATTTTCTTCTCAGGCACTTTTATTTTAAACTTTTGAATATTCTCGTAGAACTCTTGATTGGTGTTATAAACGATTCTGTGATTATTAAAGAAAACTATAGTCTCACCCAAGTTTAGTCTGTGTGGCATTGCTCCACCGCTCATAATAGACTTTATGCAAAACTTTTTAGCAAGAGGAAATGTTTTTCTTGTAGTTAATAGTTCACAGTGTTTATTTGCACTCTCGATCTCTTTTTTCATACTATGTGTATATGTAGACATTTTACAACTATATTCAAGTAGTACCTGTGCTGATCTCCAAGCTTTATGAACATCGTTATAATCCCCTGAAAAAGTAAGCAAAACATCACCTTTTCCTGCATTTTGCTTTGATGGAATAAAACTATCAACTTTACAGTTCAATAATTCTACAATTCTGCAAGCTTCTTCCATACATGAAACTAATAACTCTTCTCTAGTTATAATTTTTAGTCTTGCTTTTTTATTTTCAATATCTTGTAGATGCGTTGTAAGATCCAAATACGGTACATCCTCTTCAATATATCTTAATAACTCACTATCATTCAATCTATACATTTTTTCTCCATAAATAAGTTTTTATTCTAAATATTATAAATTGAAATTATAGCGACTTTACATCCCAAGATATTAATGCCCAATCCATATATTCATCAGTTTTTTTAAATTTATAAGTTGTATTATAATATTTTTTTAAAACTTCTTTCTCATCGTTGGATAGTTCGCCCAAACTCCAAGCGACTTTTTCTACAAACTCATCATCTCTTGAACTTGAAAACTTTGTGTTTTCACTTTTAATAAAATCAACTTTTGCATATATCCCCATACTATGTAATACATTTACAAGATATATATAATCAGGCCTTGGATAGATCTCTCTGCTTAGTTGGTTTAAGATCTTGTTATCTATAAAACTTCCTCCGACTTTCGTAGTCAGGTATACTCTTTTATTTGCCTTTGAGTTTAATTTCATCAGTGCATCTTTAATATCTTTTACCTCCATTGAACGTGAAGCTACGACAATGTCGGCATTTGGAACCTCATCCCAATCATCATACCAGGACTTATTTATTGTTGAGATATTATCTATCTTTTTTTCTTCACAATTTTTCTCAACACAATCAAGCATACCGGATGAATAATCAAGAGCATAAACATTTGAGAGTTTATCGGCTATAGCCAGTGATATAGTACCTGGACCACACCCTACGTCTAAAAGTGAATCAGCATCACTCGTATCTATTTTATCAATGAAAGTTTTTGTATATATGCTATTGTGAACATTATTGTTCATGCTGTTTGCACGTTTATCCCAATCTTCACTGTTTTTACCTTTAAACGTAGAAACGTCCATCTGCTGCGAATATAAACTTGCAAAACCTAAACTGTCCAAGTTTGTTTGTATCAATCCCATTATTAATCCTTTTATTATTTTTATTTTTTAATTGCAAAAAAAAGCGGATATTCTTTAAATCCATCTAGTCTATGCGTTAAAATAAGTGTTTGAACCTCTTTAGAAGTCAAAAATTCAAGTAGCTTTTTAGCTTTTTCAAATTTTTGTTTTGTTGTTTTTGTTTTTTCAACAATACACGCAAGATACGGTCTTTTAAGATTTTCATCTTCACTGTAATATCCTGTAATCATTGGATGATGATGCTTTTTCATTAAAAACGGAATAACACCAAAAAGTGTATATCCGCCTTTGTCTGCCACCTCTTTTAAGAACCCTCTTTTTGTTTTTAAAAAAGTTATATCCGGATTAAAGTTATATTGTTCTTTTAATCCGTGAAGAACTTCAATTGTCCCTCCGCTTGGAGGGATTAAAAAAGGAGTTTTAGTTCTTGAAATTTTTTCTAATGCTACTCTAAGAGAGTCTCTTAAAGTTATATCGGCTGGGTTATTTTTCACTCCTACTAACATCTGCGAGTTTCTCATCCATGGAGTAAGTTGTTCAAACAATCCGTCTGCCACCAGATTACTGATAGTATCACTAGAGTGCATTGTTATAAAATCAACTTGCTTTTTTCTCACAAAGCTGTTAAGCTGTTTTTTGTTACCGCTTATAACCAGTTCGGTTTCAATACCGTAACGCTCTTCAAAAGCATTGGCAACTTTCTCCCACATACCGCTTATTACAACGCCGCCTATAACTGCAACGCGAATAGGCTCCTCTTTTGCATATATAGATGCCGTGCAAATTAATATAAGCAGTAGTTTTAACAAAGCTGTTTTCATTAGAATTTATACTCTAAAGAAGCAAAAAATTCACGTCCTGCCATAGGATACGCATAATCGTAGCGAACTAGTTTATCAGACAAGTTCTTCACGCCAATCTCTGCCGCAAACTCCTCTAAAGGGTTATATATAACTTTCAGATCATATGTTGTAAAAGTAGGGTTGATGACAAATGTAGCATCCATTTTATTCTCGTACGCACCTTTTCTTACTTTCATATTTGCATATACAGCAAAACCTGCACCTACTTCTTGACGCGCATATGCAAAAAGTTGGTGCTTTGGTACATCTACTATCTTCGCACCAGTATTTTTAGTATCTTTTATATTAATGTAGCTGTAGTTTCCACCTACATCAGTTCCATCAAAACTATACTCTACGTCAAGCTCTATACCACGATGATCAAACGTACCGACATTTTGGTTCTGGCTTAACGATGTATTTTGATCCCAAGGGTTGTTTTGAATCGCATCTTTTACCCTTGTATAATAAACATTTACACCTGTTGAGAGAGAGTCTTTAACTCTTGTATACCCAAGTTCGTAGTGTGTAGCTATCTCATTTTTCAAGTTAACGTTCGGTACGGCAGTTCCAAGTTTACGAGAGTATCTGTCTTTCATAGACGGCATATAGGTCTTACGAGATATACTCCCACGTACTTTAGAGTTAGAGTCCAGTGCATAGATAAGTGCAGCCTGCGGACTCAAAGCATCTTCAGATGTAAGGTTTAGCATATCAAGGTTTGCATCATTTGTGTCAAATATCTCCTGCCCTTTACGTCTATCGTAGTTGATCCCAGCTAATAGTTGTAAACTTGAGGAAATAGTATAGATATCTTCTATACCTACAGAGACAGTATAATCTTTATATCTCTCAGTAAGTGTCTCACCTGAATCATCTTTTTCAATATCATATCCGCGGTGTACATCTTTTTTATAGTTAGCTGCCACTTTTAAAAAGTTGCTGCCAAACTCAGTAGCGTATTCTAAACGGGCACCGTAACTGTAATCGTCATAGCGGCTTTTCCATGCCCATTTTTGAGTAAATGATCTGAATGTATCATCATCATAACTATATAAAGAGTTTTCGCTTTTATCATAATAAGCAAGTGCTTTTATATAGCTTGCTCCAAAATTCTTTTGTCCCGTAATAGATATAGTCTCTTTATTCCAATACGGCCAATCCCAGTTTTTACTTTTAGCAAAATCGGTATCTGTTACAGGAGGTTGTTGTTTTTTACCTTTTTGATTAGCATAGTTTACAGCTACTTCACTCATATCATCAGCTACATATCCGGCTTTAAGGCTTACTTTTTTATCTTCACTCTCTGAACGAAGTCTCTCGCCCTCAGGCTGTGTATCTACCGCTTGAAAATCATCACTCATACGAAAGTGATTTTGTTTTGAATATGAAGCGCCCAGTTGTGCATAAAAACCGTCTAACATAGTTCCAACGTTTAACGTCTCAATATGGCGGGCCATTTGAGTATTACTATCTAAAACCATAGTTGCTTTGATATTTCCCTCTAACTCTTTAGTTGGCTTTTTAGAAACGATATTTACAACCCCACCCATCGTATTTCCGCCGTATGCTACAGACGAGTAACCTTTTGATATATCTATCTTAGCTACATCGCTAGTTAAAAAACGGACATAATCAAAATTACCGTCATACGGTACGTAGATTGGAATACCGTCAATAAATACACCTATACGTTTTGCATCAAAACCTCTAATATACAAAGTACCTTCACCGCGTCCGCCTTGAACATCCTGGTTAATACCACTTATGTTATCAAGTGCTTCTGAAACGATCAAAGAGCTGTCCCTAGAAATAGTGTCTGAAGATATGCTCTCTTCTATCATATTGATATCATCTGCCGTATTAGCACCAACACTAACCTGCCCTAATGTGTAACTTCCTTCTGCTAAAGCAAATGTTGCCGCCGCGGATAAAACTAGTAAACTTTTTTTCATCTATTAATCCTTTATATTTGGTTTGATTTTTTGGCTAAATGTCTTTAGCATTCCTCTTGTCTGCATAGCATTAGACGATGATACTTTTAAAACTAAATGAAGGTTTTTTATTTTCTTATTTATATTTTTTATCTGCTCTATACACTCCTTTTCATTGCCTAAAATTGCATTATCTAAAAAATTTTTACCATCAAAAAAGCTAAACCTTTGTTTTAAAAGAGCCTCATAATTCTCTTTCTTAAAAGTAGGTTGCATCTGACGTGATTTAACTGCACGCATACATTTAATAAAATGGTCTGTCTCAGGTAAAGCTTTGTTATAGGCACGTTCATAATTTTCTTCTATACAAAACACTCTCATTAAAACGATCTGGGGTTCATAACCTGCTATATGTTTATAAATCTTCTGAGCATCTTCACACTGCTTAATAGTAGCCCCTTGTGAAAACATCAGGCCGTATCCATTTTTTGCGGCAAACTCAATCGTCTCAACAGTAGAGAAAGTCGCAATATAAAAAGGAACTTTTGCTTGCAGAGGTTTTGGCTCTAATAGCCAGTTGTTACAAAGTGTTTGATCAATATTTTGTACATTCTCAAACATCTCCTGACGTAAGTTTTGCGGGCTTTTGTCAAAAGACTCTACATCGTAAGCAAAACCGCCTTTGGCAAAACCTGCATCTATCCGTCCAAAAGATAAATTATCAAGCGTAGCTATCTCTTCAGACAAGCGCGTATTGTGATAAAAAGGTGCTAAAAATGCAGCACTCCCGATACGTATATGCTTTGTGCGCGCTGCAAGAGCGGCCATCATAAGTGTCGGACTCGGTATTACACTAAAAGCATTAAAATGATGTTCTGCAAACCATACTTCATCAAAACCCAACTGCTCTGCATAAACTCCAAGTTCTATGTCGTTTGCTATGCTTAGATGTGCTGAATTACTATAGTTCTCCGTCAATAAAAAAATACCTACCTTCATGCGCTTACAAATCCTGATTTAATCTCATGCCAATGGTGACGTTTAATCTCATCCATATTTGTACGACGGTTGATCATACGTATTGACAACGGCTCAATCCAGTTCCAAAACTCCTCTAAGTGTTCTTCAGGAAAAGATATCTCTTTGAGTGTTTTTTTATACATCGCCAGCCAAATCTCTCTATCGCTTTCATCAATGGGGATCTTAAAATGGCGCATTCTTAGATGCGGTTCTCCGTGAGCAGATGTAAAAACATCATCGCCTCCAAGTGCTTCGACAAAAAAGTCTGCACTTTTATCTATAGCCATCTTCAATGCTTCTTCATTAGCAGGGAAAAGCTTCCCGACCTTTGTATTTAGTAAAAGCTGGTGGTGATGATCTACCATCTCGCGAATTTTCACCTCCCCAAGTGCTTTGTAGATCTTGTTTGAGGGAAAAGGTACAGGCGGGTATATAATATCTATCATCGAATTAACCACACGTACATCCTCCCCTCCAAAACGGAATTTATTCGGCTGTTTTTGCATCTGGTTTACTTGCGTAAATGAGTTTATTTTTCCATTTTGACAACTGTTGTTTTGTCTATTGTTTTGCATTTTTTATCCTTATTTAACTATATGAACCCAAAAGCCACTTTCATCATTAATAATATTGGAATAGCTGCTATTTAATCCATTTAAAATAGACGGCATTATCTCCTGATGCTTGCGGGCTTTATCTTTAAACGGGCTGCGCCACTCTTTATTGCGCTCATTCATAGTACGAACTATCTCTTCACGCAGCTCTTCATTTCCAAAGCCGCCGCCAATATATGCATGCCCTCCTTTTTTCAAAACACGAAACAGCTCTTTGTATGCCATTTCCAAATCACTCCAAAACGGAACAGAACCGCGACTGACAATAAGATCAACACTATTGTCATTTAGTGCCAAGTCATGAATATCACCCACTATAAACTCACTTCGCTCGATCAGATTTTCATCATGGGCATAACTTATAGATAGATCTATCATCTCAGGTGATTGATCAAAAAAAGTAATATTCATGTTTGAAAGTTTTGCTACAGCGCGTCCAAGGGCACCTGTACCGCATCCTACATCTAAGCACATGCCATCTTTTTTTTGTGTTTTTGAGAGTATCTGCTCCGCTATAACTGGATAGATCGGTGCAAAAACCTCACGAACTATTGAATCAAAACCTTTAGGATCACTCCCTCCCGGATATCTCTTTTTTGCCTGCATCTCTCTCTCCTTTTAAAATGAGAAGCTCAACTCACAACCTAATGTACGCCCTCTGTCATAGTAATACCCTGTCGTGTATTTTGTAGCGTATTGATCGTGTGTTATGTTTCTTCCGTAAATCTTTGCTGTAGCTATGTATTTATCAAGCTTAAAGTCTTTGGCTATGTTTGCATCTATACGAGTATAGTCGCCTAGATCTGCATTAGATAAGCCCATCGGGCTTTTTGAACTTGTATACGCACTTGCATTTTTTCCTGAGATATTAAAACGGTAGTCATTATATGTATGAGTGATAAGTACCGTAAAAGTATTTTTAGGAATGATCACGCCAACCTCATCACTTACGTTTGCATAATCCTGAGTCTCTTTGGAAAGTATTCTCGTCCATGAAAATTTATAGCTTGTTGAGTCTGCTACTTTCCCTTTTACACTCATCTCTAAACCTTTGGTTCTAGAATCAACTTGGCTGTAATAATAATATTCTTCAGCACCGATAAAATAAGTATTTGAGGTAGCTCTTTTCTCATTTTCGACATCTGTGTCAAAGTAAGTGATTAGTGAATTAAAATACGGAGCAAATTTTGAATCTAAACTAAGTTCATAACGTTTTTGCTTCTCCGAATCTAAAGGGCTGCTGTCTTGTGTTTGCATTGTGAAATCACCGGATATACCTTGATCACCGTAAAAATAACGCGCACTCAAACTATGTGAATCAACAATATCGAAAACACCGCCTATAGTAAAAATAGATGCAGGTGCTAAATCTACACCGTTATTTGCATTTAGCTTAGCAAGTGCAGGCGATTTTGCAGCTGTTGAATCCTCTATTGTTTTTTGATCCCATCTATAACCTGCATCTAATACAAGATCACCGCCTAATAATGTCTGTTCAACAGATGCAGAAGCTCCTTTAATAGTAGTGTCGTATTTTATATACGGGTTAAAAAGGTCTGAACCTGAACCTTGTGCATCAACATATTGCCCTCCTATTTGAAGTTTAGTATTTCCAAAGCGTGCATTATGGCGCAGGCTGTAGTTTTTAGTTTTTTCCTCATAATCACGTGTAGAAAGTACACTTGGATCTAAAAAGTCTTCATTATGCTCATTTTGCTCATACTCTGTTTGTGCGAAAGAAAAAAGAGTCACATGATTTTCATTCCAAACCATGCTTCCATCAAGAGAAAAAATATTTGTTTTCAGTGGTTCGTAATACCATTTTGCACTATGAAGACTATCATCGTGTGTAACACCGCGCTGCATCTCAAAACGCCCCTTATCTTTATACGCCATAAAGTTAAGTGAGAAAGCTCCGTTACTTATTCCTCCGTTAAGCATACCTGATTCACCGTCACTCCCGTCAAACCATGAATCTTTACTTTTTCTATCAAAGCGTGAAAGCATCGCACCTATATAACCGTTCCAAGAGTTAGCATCCCCAAAACGTGTACCAGCATAGAGATTCTGCCCGTTAGCACTCGGCTGACTTACTGCCTTTTCATAAAATGCGCTTAAAATTCCTTCTGTCTTTTTCGGCTGTTTTGTGCGGATTATCACATACCCTATATTTACTCCTGAGCCGCTGTTTGAAGCTCCGACATTAATCGATGGTGCTATTGATAAGGATGTAGCACTTTTAACAACCTGTATCTCCTCTATAGCTACCATTGGCAACTTGTAAAGTATACGACTCACAGATGGAGGAAGTATCGCACCGTCTACAATATAAGTTATATTTGAACTTCCTCTCATACTTAATGTAAAAGGGCTGCGGCGACCATGATATGTTAAATCCAGTCCTGTTACTTTATTTAAAAGGTCAAAAACATCTTTTGCTTTTTGCGCTTCGATCTCCTCTTTAGTTATGATCTCAGTATTGGCATGTGTACTTTTTTCAACTTTATATATGTTTGTCGGACTATCTAAAGAGATATCATCACGCTGATATACTCCGGTATCATTTACGTTTACAACATCTAAAGTTTGGCTCTGTGCCATAACTTCACTACTAACTATCAAAAGACTCAATAATGAGCTTAACTTTATATTTTTATTCATCTATTTTCCTTTTTATAAATTTTTAAAAAAGACTTTTTCAAATCTTTTCTGTTCTGATACAAACGATACATCCAAAATCTCCGGATAAAAGTTGTGTATAAGCCATCTTATCCCCATTAGCCTCATAAATGACGGAGGTCTTGTAATGTAGTTAAATGGTGTGGATGGGACAAGATAAACCTTCCCTTTACGAACTGAACGGAGATACTTAAAGTGTTTGTTTTGGTTGATCTTTTTTACAAAAAAAGGCTCCATCGCTACAATTACGTCAGGATCAGCCATCACAATACTCTCTATGGAGATTTTCTCCATTCCGTAGTTTGAACTCATGTCACAATCAAGTGCATTTTCAGCCCAGCTGTAGCTAAATGGCTCAAGGTGGAACGAACCCTTACACTCGCTAAAAAGCCCGTCTACACCTTGTGCAAAGTAGTAACGCACTGGTTTTTGTTTTGCCAACTTCTCTTGAAGCGAATCTATAAGAGAGAGTGTCTCTTGTGTGTAATCAACAAGCTCTTTTGCTCTTTTTGTGTTACCGGTAAGCTCGCCGTAAAGATTAAACTGGCTTACAAGATCTTTTATAGAGTCGTTACGTATCATTAGTACCGGAATACCTAGCTTTTCCAACTTTTTTAAAATCTTGTCTGCACCACTCATGCGTCCCCACATAATGATCACGTCCGGTTTTGATTTTGCAAGCACCTCAAAGTTAGGTCTCTGTCCCTGTCCAAAAAAACCGCCTGCTACGGGTTTATCATATGCAGTGCCAACATAAGGCTTCTGGTTTTCCTTCCACGGCATATTAAGTGCTGCTATCAACTCAGGATCAAAAGCTAAAAGGCTCATGCTCAGAGGCGGTGAGGATGCATAGATTTTAGTTACCTTTTCAGGCAATTCTACTTTTCTACCGTAGTCATCTGTTACAACTCTGGCTTCCATACTTAAACCAAGCAGTAAAAACCATAAAATAATAATTCTCATCTTAACTCCTTTGTTATATACTCAACTATATAACGATATGTAAAAATTTTTTGCTACCTAAAAATAGGTACACACCTTTTATGTGTATCGTGTGTGATAATCTCAGCTTTTATCCCGTACACGTCTTCGATCATCTCGCTGTGGATCACATCTTCAGGTGCCCCGTTTGCTATGATCACACCGCCGTCCATTACAACTACACGGCTTGAGATCAGCAGTGCATGATCCGGATAATGCGTAGTTTTTAAAAATGTGTATCCATCACGAGCGAGTGAATCTATCAACTCTAAAAGACGTATCTGATTACCGTAATCCAGCCCGTTAACAGGTTCATCCATAAAAAACACATTCACCTCTTGTGCAATGGCACGTGCAAGAAGGACAAGTTGCTTTTGCCCACCGCTGAGTTGTCCGAACGCTCTGTCTTGAAGTTCCAATATACCTGCACGCTCCAGTGCGTCTTTTGCAATCTTATAATCATTTTTTGAAGGTGATGCAAAAAAACCAAGCTTTGATATACGCCCCATTACAACCATTTCAAGTACGGAATAGTTAAACGGGACATTATGGTATTGCGGAATATAAGCAATATGCTCTGCTATCTGTTTATGGGAGTAATCTTTTAAAGAGACACCGTTTAAACTTATTACATCATCTGCATCTAATAGTTTAAGCATCAAACGGATCAGTGTACTTTTACCGCAACCGTTTGGTCCTAAAAGGGAAACTACTTCACCTTTATACAAATCAAAATTAATGCCTCTTAGTACCTTGTTGTTTTTATATCCAAAATGAAGTTCATTCACTTCTAATACAGGTTTTAGTTCCATGCTGCCCTCGCGTTTTTAAGTACAATAATAAATATTGGTATCCCGATAAGAGAAGTAAGAATTCCAATTGGGATCTCAACACTGAGTGCGAGCCTTGAGATAGCATCAGCAGCAAGTAAAAATGCCCCGCCTATAATTGCGCTTAAAGGGATCAGCAGTCTGTGTGCAGGGCCTATTGCCATACGGATTATATGTGGAATAATAAGCCCTACCCAACCGATAATTCCTGCCATCACCACTGCAAGCGAACTTGCAAGTGTAGCTAAGATAATTGCAACGATTCGAACCAGTTTAACATTCACACCAAGTGCTTTTGCCTCTTCATCACCAAGACTTAAAAGATCAAAATATTTACTCATAAAGATCATTCCTGCAATACTTAGCAGTATTGGAATAGCTACCAGTAAAACCTCATTTATCTGAGCCATTGATAGTGAACCCATTAACCAGTAAACAATTGCCGGTAAAGTGCTATATGGATCTGCTACATACTTTACAATAGAGAGTAAAGATGTAAATAAAGAACCGCTAATTACACCGCCAAGAACAAGCATAACTGTTGATCTTGAAGATGTAACCATAGAGCCGACAAATACCGCAAAACCAACTGCAATAAAACCAAACACAAAAGCCATAATCTGTACTATAAACCAGTTCTCGCTGATCAGCATTCCACACGCTGCTCCAAAAGATGCACCTGCAAGCACACCTAAAATACCCGGAGATACAAGCGGATTTACAAACATAGCCTGAAATACCGCACCGCTGGTTGCAAGTGCAGCACCTATAAGGATTGCCAAGAGTATTCTCGGCAGGCGGATCTCGGCAATAATATTGTGAATCAATTCAATATTATAAGATTCATCTACAGGTATTGAGAAAAGTATATTTTTAATATATGCATAAAACACTTCAAAACTTATAGGGTACTGTCCCCATAACAAAGAAAACAGTGCCAAAAAAGTTAAAAGTATTATGCCTATGATTAAAAATCGCGTCTCTTTTGATAACAACATAAATATTAATACCTTAGATTCGCGCTAAAAAACACCATTCTAGGTGCACCTGTTTGATATGTACTAGATGTAGTAGATGCGGCTAAAACATTATCAGGCGTGTTGATCGTTGCAATGTATTCTTCATCGCTTATGTTTGTCGCACTAAGACGAAACATTGTGTTTTTTGAGCCCAGAAAACCTTTGGCTTTATATGATACATCTAGATCGACTACTGTAAAAGCATCCACTTTTTGTGTGTTTTCTACATCACCGTAACGGCTTGACGTATAGCGCACACTAGGTGTAAACGTCCATTTATCAAGATAATACGAAAGTGCCCCTTTTGCCATCACTTTAGGTGCATCAGGCAGTTGGTTGCCTTTTATATTACTTGTCGTCGTGGCACTTGTTGTAAAGTCCTGATCAAAAGAATAGCTGTTGTATGATAGTCCCATCATAAATTCCAAGTCTTCACGAAGAGCGCCGTAAGCTGAGAATTCTGCACCGTAACCTACAGCATCACCCAGATTTGCAGGATAACTTACATCTAAAGCAGTGTCATAAACATTTGCTTGTTTGTTACTTACAAAAGATACAAAAAGACTTGGTTGCAGAGTAACTGCACCAACAGTTGTTTTGTAACCAAGATCAATATTATCAGATGTTTCAAGTTCAAGGTCGTTCCAAAGTTGTTGCAGCGTTATACCTTTGCCTTTAAAGTTAGCATAGTTACTTGTATATGTAGGGTAAAGATTTACATCAAAACCGTATGAACGTGAGTAATCAAGATATACTGAACTTAGATCATCAAGTTTATATGCCGCATAAAGTGAAGGAAGCCATGTTTTAAATGTTTTTGCATCTACACTACCCCATGTATCTAGTGTGGATGTAGCGATTGCCGTATCATAATCCAAACTCGTGTTTGCATCTGTTAGATAGTTTTTAATTGAGCTTAATTTAAAGTTTTGATACTGCACACCTACAGAATAGATAAAGTTGTTTATATCACCGCTGATCTCAACAAAAGGAGACTGCAGTACGTGATGATCAACATCCGCTAAAGATGCATATTTTTTAAAGAACAGATCACCAGTAGCATTTACACCGTAAAAACGTCTGTCAGTCGGTGGGCCGGGAGGAAGCTGTTTATGATACCAATACCCTATTTTACTTTTAAGTGCTTGGCTGAAACTATGCTCATACGCAGCTACAGCACCGTAAAGGTCATGATCCATCTGCCAGTTTACTACACCTTGTTTTGCAGGTGTTGCATCAAATTTGGAAAAGAAAATCTCCCCTTCGTCCTGCTTATAGTAAGGCTTAAAAGTGATAGTATCATCAGATGTAGGCTTATAAAGTATATCTGCAAAAATATTTGTAGTTATAAAGTCCTGTCTGTTCCAGTCGTAATAGTCAACATCGTTTGCAGTTGTAGGTTTTACAGTGCCGAAATCTTTGTCAAAATAAACACCCAGGTTTTGAGTCTGGGCATAACTTAAAGAGTCGTAATTATGGTGTTCGTCACTGTTGCGAATTGCATAAAGTTCTGCTTTAAAACTGCTGTTTGGCTCATAAGTTAAACCAAGCATACCGTTAACTCTTTGAAGATCACCATCACCTTTATACTTATCATTTGAAATCACAGAGATAGATCCAAAAGCTGAAAAATCACCGAATTTACCTGTATCAAAACGTAAAAATGTTCTTTTAAAATCTTCCGAACCAAATGACTGCGAAATAGTCGCCCCTGCTTCTTTTTTAGCAGAAAGTACATTTAGATCAACTTTTCCTATTAAACTCGAAAAACCTAAATTTTTATCAACAGGCAAATAACCCTTTAGCAGATCAATTGATGCTATGTTTTCCATATCAACCATATGTTTACCGCCGCCTGGATTAGAAGATAGCGGCATACTATTGATCATATATACGCCTCCGGGACCTGATTGGCTTTTACCGCGTATACGGATAGGATCGTGAAATGAAGGTTCGTTTGAACCTATAGTATCAACAGGTGTAAAGTTTACAGACGGTGAGAATGCTATAACAGTATACGGGTTCATATTAGCATGAGTTGATAATTTAGCAATACTCTTAGATGTAAAGCGCTCTTTATTTTCAGCCTTTGATAGATTTGAATCGGCCATAAAAAGAGACTCATCTTCATAAGCAGTGGTATCTACTACGATTTTTTCTACACTGATAGGGTTTGCCATCAATGTAGCGGTTGCCACTAGTGACAAAATTATTGTTTTTCTTTTCATATTATTTTCCTTGTAAAATTTGATTAATATCTTTATTGCTTAGCTCTACATCTAAAAAGAGCTTATAAAACTTCCTTGTCTGTTCTTTTAAATCTCCTTTATAAAATTTAGGATAAAACTTCTCTACCAGCCACTCTATACCGATAATGCGCATAAACGACGGTGGTCTGTCTAACCAGTGAAAAGGTGTGTTTGGCACTAAATAAACCTTTTTGTTTTTTACCACACGTAAATGTTTCCATAAGTCATTTGAGTTTATTTTGTTGTAAACCATCCTATTTTGTACAATGATCACTTCCGGGTCATAACCTAAGAGTGTCTCAAATGTAATGCGTTCTAACCCTCTTAAGTTACTTTGTGTACATTTGTGTACGTTTTCACCGCCGGCAAAATTAAGTGCTTCAACATGAAACGACTTGTCACACTCTGTCGCAAGCCCGTCAACACCCTCAGCATAGTAGTATTTAACAGGTTTTAGAGTTTTAACCGTATTTTTTATATACTCCATACGCTCCTTTGTATAACTGCTTAAAATCTCGCCTCTTTCTTTCTCACCGATAGCTTCGGAGGCTTTTAAAATTGAGTCGGCCATAGACTCTATTTTTCTAAACTCTAAAGAGATACTTGGAATCTTTGTCCTGTTGATAGCCTCTGTAACTTTGCTATTTAAATAATCATCTTTCCAGATTAAAATAAGTTCAGGCGAATACTTTATAATTGTCTCAACGTTCATACCCTGCCCTGAACCGTGAAAAGAACCTATAACAGGCAGCTCTAAAAAACTTTGTTTTAAAAACTTCTCGTCTGCATTATTGTTAAGATTTTTTGCACTAAAGTTTAAACCCACCATCTTCTCAGGATTAATGGCATATAGTAGATAGTTCATCGGCGGTGAAGAACCAAATACCTTCTTTGGTATAACCGTATCCGTCTGTGCTTGTAGCACCACTGTAAAAATTAATATTGATATCATTCGTAACATCATCTCTCCTTTATGATTTTTTTAATGAAAATGCAATCGGTATTTTCAATTCTATAGGTTTGGATAAGCTTGGATAACTACCGCTTAACGACTCGACAGTTTCAAGTGCACGAGCATCCAGAAGGCTGCTTCCGCTGCTATTTTCAACATTAGCCAAAACAACTTGGGCATTTTTATTTAGTTTAAAACCGATTGTGACAATACCCTCTATTTTAAGACGTCTGGCCATAGAAGGATAAACAAGAGATTTTTGTATCATTGAGCGAATAATCTGCAGCAGTGTCGGATCTACAGCTTCTTTTTTAGGTTCAACAGATACAGTTTCAGACTTTTCTAATGCCACTATTTCTTTAGTTACAATTTTGTCCTCTACTTTCTCTTTTGTTTTAGTCTCAACTGGCTTTGGAGCTGGTTTTTTAACCTCTTTGACTACTTTTTTTAAAGGATTTTTAGGAACTTTCTTCTCTTTTTTTACTTCTTTTATTTTCTTAGGTTTTGGCTCTACCTTTGGTTTTGGCTGTTCTGTTTTCTCAACTTTTTTTTCTACTTTTGGTTCTGCCAAAGCAACATACTCATTAAGTGTCACTACCATTTTCTGATTGCTGCTGCTTTGAGTTTGAGCAGGTTCTAAAAGCATAAAGATACTTGCAGCCACTAAACTACTGTGTACAAATACAGATATAAAAAGTGCAATTACTTTAGATGAACGTTTTGGCGACATTTTCTCTCCTTGTATATTTAACTATATAACGGTATATATTAAAAAACCAATTTTCTTTCATTATATACTTGAGTATATAACGGTAAAGAATTAGATACATTTTTTGTTCCATTTATATTACTCTTTCGTCACTATATACATTTTTGTATGGTTTAATCCCTTTAGTATATCCATTACAAAAACAAAACTCTCAAAGCGTGCAGCTTTATCACTGTGAAGTACGACTACATCGTTTTTATCAATAGATCTAAGCTTATCTTTAAGAGCAGATAAACTAACCTCTTTATCATTAAAAAAAAGTGTAGAATCAGCTTTGATAAACACTTTTACCTCTTTAGGCTCATGTTTTTTTTGAGCTTGTTCCGAGGAGGGAAGCTCAACTTTAATAAGACCGTAGCGGATAAATGTAGCCGTTGTTAACACCATTACCAAAAGCACTAACATAATATCGATAAATGGAATAACATTTATCTGATCGAAACGTTTTCGGGCTTTTCTACACTTAGGCATCAACTTCTCTTTTTTCAATAACTTCTACATATCTGTCATATCTGGTTATTATTATGTCCACTTTTCTCATTAAAGCGTTATACACTATGGTAGCCGGAATCGCTACAACCAGACCCATAGCCGTAGCTTTAAGAGCCAGTGCCAATCCGCTCATAATAGCCTTAGGATCTATCTGTTCAACATTGCCCATAGAATAAAAAGTTATCATGATCCCAAGAACCGTTCCAAGCAAACCTACATACGGGGCATTTGACCCTATAGTACTGATAGTCGTTAAGTTCTCCGTCAATACTGCATCTAACGTATCGCGATGATCAAACTTTTCTATTTTAACACTTGAGTAAAACATCATACGCTCAATAAACAGCCATAATGTAACAATACTCATCAGTACTAATATACCTATAACACCATAGTCAATCCATTTTTCAGCCAGTTTCATTATCTCTTCAATTTGCATCTATTTATCCTTTCTTTATATATTCATTTATACAACGCTTTACCTAAAAAACCAATACCGTAATTTATGTAACAATATTGGGACTAAAGGCTTTAGTACCCACCTGCACAACTTGACCAATTTCAAGTTTTTCTCTTTCATCTTGACTTACGACTATCTCTACAAGTTGTTGACCAATGGACACTATTGCTATATAGATCACATCAACTTTGACAATATCTAAAAGCTCACCTTCAAAAGCAAACTTGGCACTCCCTTTTGTTTTGAGAAGCACCTCTCTCGCAGTCCCGTCATTTATGATCTCGCCGTTATTTAGAACAACTACTCTGTTGGCAAGTCTGTATATCTCACTAGGATCATGACTTACCATTATTGTAGTTGTACCAAACTCCTTATGCAGTGCCAATATTTCATTTTGAAGCTTTGTGCGCATAGATGGATCAAGCGCCGAGAGAGGCTCGTCCATAAGTAAAAGTTTAGGCTTATTCATCATAGCTCGACAAAGAGATACACGCTGTTTTTGACCCCCGCTTAGTGTATTTGGAAGCCTCTCTTTTAACTCTGAGAGTTCAGTTAACTCAAGCAGATGTTCAGCAAGTTCTATATCTTTTTTTACAAATAAAAGATTCTCCAGTACACTCATATTTGGAAAAAGAGCGTAGTCTTGAAATACAAAACCTATACCTCTTTTTTGCGGCGGCATTACATTTTTGTCATCGAGCCAAACTTCATTACCAATTTGTATATTCCCTGTCGCATCCTCAAGTCCTGCAAGGATACGTAACAGTGTAGTTTTCCCACTTCCGCTACGACCTGCAAGGGCTATAAAGTCACCGTTTTGGATCTCAAGATTTACATTCAGATCCATATCACCTCTTACACCGTGGAGTTTTTTATTTATATCTATTTTTATCATAGTTAATGTTCCTTATGCCCATACATCTTATAAGATGAAACAAGTAATATACTGCAAAGAAGCGGTATCAATATTTCGTTAGAGACAACACCTAATAAAAGTGCCCCTATATACGCCCCTGCTATGGAACCTATCCCCATAACGACTACAAAGCTTTTATTTTCAAATATAACTTTAAAACTCTCATCCCTGCTGTATCTAAAAAATGCCACTAACATAGTCGGCAAAGAGATTGCTAGTGATAAACTACCTGCCAGTTTTGCATCTACTCCATAGATCAATATTATTGCAGGTATATACAGCTCACCTCCGGCTACACCTAAGATGGCTGCTACAATACCTATAAAAGCACCTGTAAAAACTCCAAATGCAAGATTGTACGACTCTTTATTAAAAAGTGCACCGTTACTCTCAAAACTAAATTGTTCAAATAGTAAAACTCCTGCTATAAACAAAAGTAAAAAAGCTATTGTTTTATACAAAATATCACTTTTTAGCTTTAGAGCAATCCCTGCACCAAACCATGCACCGACAACACTTCCCAAAAGCATAAAAACTATAATCTGAGAATATTCCATCAAAAATGAAAACGAGATCTCAGATGATCTAAATAGAAGTGAAAAACCGACAACCAGAAGGCTCATAGCTTTATTCAATATTACAGCACTAATAGCGCTGAAACTAAAAATGCCAATAAGCATAGGCAGACGAAACTCGGCACCGCCTAAACCGACAAGTCCTCCCAAAATACCGATAGTTCCACCGCCAAAAAAAGCTTTTATATTTTTCATCATATACTATACACCGACTTTTTTCATCTTGGAGTTAAATACATAAACGCTTAAAAGCACCAAGAAGCTTATGATCACCATAATCGCACTGTAGATATGAGCCGATTTATAATCCATAATCTCAACAAATTCGTATATAGCGACAGAAGCTACTTTTGTCTCTTCAGGTATACTTCCACCGACCATTAAAACAACTCCAAACTCACCTACAGTATGTGCAAACGTCACAATAATCGCAGTTAGTAAAGCCGGTTTTATATTTGGCAGAGCTACTTTAATTATTGTTTCTAATTTACCTTTTCCGCTAATATAACTTGCTTCTAACATATTTTTATTTATAGACTCAAAACCGCTCTGCAGAGGTTGTACCATAAACGGCAGAGAGTAAAAACAACTAGCCACTACAAGTCCCGTAAAGTTAAATACAAGTCTTACTCCAAATGTATCTTCAAAAAACTCGCCTATTGGAGAGTTGTGTGAGAGTGCAACAAGTATATAAAAACCTAAAACTGATGGAGGAAGCACTATTGGAAGTGCGGTTAAAGCCTCTAAAAAAGGTTTTGCACGTGAAGAAGTTTGAGACAGATACCACGCTAGAGGCACACTTAAGATAAAAAGTATAACTGTGGTGATTGCAGCTAATTTAAAAGATAGTAAAAACGGTTCTAACTCTATAACATTTAATATATCAAACATCTAAAATCTCACCTATTGAAAGTTCGCTTGCTTTTATAAAAGCCAATACTTCATCACCCTCTTTTAGATCAAGCCTTTTAGATGAAGTCACGGTTATTATAGACTCCAAAGTAGTATCAAAGTATTTTAATTTTACACTACTTAAGAGTTGTCCGTTTTCGCAAGACATTACTTTTACTTTTAAAATATTAGAGTAACTGACTTCTCCGCTGAAGTTTTTTGCTATAGCTACATGTGATGGTTTTACAACGAGTCTTACTTTGGTACCTGTTTTAATACGAGAATCGATATCTAAACTCATCATAGATAAAGTTTGGGAATTACACTCAAACTTTACTATATGCAAGCTGTCACAATTCTCTATAGAGCTAACTTTAGCTATTATTGAACTCATGGTATTAAATATCCGTAACTTTCTAAAATATCTTTAGCCTTTTTGCTAAGCATAAAGTCATAAAATGCCTTTACTTCTTTATTGTTTTGTGCATTTTTAAGTATAACTATACCTTGGTTAATAGGCGTATACAGTTTTATGTCTACCGCTTCCCAATTAACACCTTTTTTATATTTTTTCATCTTAGGTGAGTACAGTGAAGACTTTGCAATAAAACCTAAATCAGCTGCAGTAACTGCATAAGCAACTGTCTGAGATATAGATTCGGCATATATGAATTTTTTACTAACCTTTTCATATATACCTCCATTTTTTAAAGCTTCAATAGCAGCTTTACCATAAGGTGCAGTTTTAGGATTAGCTATGGCTATTTTAGAAATTTTTGAATCTTCTACAATTTTAATCCCTTTTGAGAAGTCTAGTTTTTTACTACTTAGATATGCTAATGAACCCTGTGCGTATATAACAGGTTTTGTAACGGCAATAGAATCTTTATAAAGAGCTTCAGGATATTTCATATTAGCAGCCATAAAAAGCTCATACGGTGCACCATTTTTAATCTGGGCAGTCAGCTTACCGCTACTGCCAAGTGTAACTTTTATATTAGTATTAGGATATAGTTTATTAAACTCATATTTGAGATCCTCCATTGCGTAGCTAACATTTGCAGCTACAGCAATGTTTATACTCCCTGCTTGTAATAAAGTTCCAAGTAACAAACTTCCAAGTAATAACTTTAACATCTTAATCCTTTTCTAAATTCTATTCATTGTATTTTCAAATATATAACGATATATTAAAAAAAACTACTTACCGATCATTATGTCAGAAGATTTAATGATCAGACTAACTTCCCTGCCTATTTTTATATCTAATGCTTCAACAGATGAGCTAGTTATAACCGCAACAAGCTTGTCATCGTTTCCAATATCTACTACAACTTCACTGTTAACTTCACCAATATCTATAGTGTCGATCTTACCTTTAAACTTGTTTCTGGCACTGATTGAGAGTGCATTATCTGTACTAAGTATTACAGAGCTTGATTTAAAAATAGCACTTACGTCATCGCCTACTTTAAGCTCTAACTCTTTAACCGCAGAATTAGTAATAACTGAAACTATTGTGTAACCGCTTTTTAGCTTTACATAAACCTGTGCATTTACTTTTCCGCTCTCAATAAATTCGATCTTACCGTGTATCTTGTTTCTCGCACTTATATTCATAGAAAACCTTTGTAATGATTTTAAAGTACCCTTATCAAAATCTGTATTTTTAGATAATGTTTGTAAAAATTTTTTATGTTCTTCTTGTAACAAAGTATATGTGTTGATAAGATTGTGCCCATAAGGAGTTATCTTAGCACCACCACCGCCTTTTCCGCCTGTCTCTTTACTTACAACGGCATGTGGACAAAGGTTGTTAATTGCATCTATCGCATCCCAGGCAGCTTTGTAACTCATAGGTACCATTTTTGCAGCTTTGCTTATTGATCCTGCTGTATCAATTGCTTTTAGTAAAGCTATCCTTTTTTCAAGTAAAAAAGGTACATCTGAATTAAAAAGTGTTAGAGACGAAGCAAATTCCATTTTACGACCTTAAAATTTTTAAAAATATTATCGTTATATATCTTAATATATAATGAATAGGTAAAAAAAACCGGAAGAAAAATCTTCCGGTATAAACACAAGGAATGAATGAAACTGAAAGATATTATCTTACAGCATCGAAGAAATAATCTGTTTCTCCGATATCTTTAGTTTCTTCATCAAGTTGATCAAGGATACCGTTAGTAATCCAAGTTAAAAGGTTAAGTGCACCTTTATAACCACTCATAGAATATCTATGTAGGTGGTGTCTATCAAAGATAGGGAAACCAATTCTTATTAATGGCGTTTTAGTATCACGGTAAAGCTCTTTACCATATACGTTACCAATCATGAAGTCTACAGGCTCAGTGAACAGTAAACTTCTTAAGTGCCATAAATCTTTACCAGCCCAAATTTGACAATCTTTAGCCCATTGAGATTTATCAATGATAGCTTGCATATCTTCTTCCCAACCTTTTCTTGGCGCATTATTACATAATACGTGAGTTGGAATAGCACCCATTTCAACTAAGAATGAAACCATACCTAGTAGGAAATCAGGATCACCATAGATAGCTACTTTTTTACCGTGCATATACGGATAAGAATCTTGCATAGCATCAACAAGTTGAGCACGCTCAGATTTTAATTTGTCAGAAACTTCTTTACCAGTTAATTCAGCTAATTTCATAACGAATTCGTCAGTACCAGCTAAACCGATTGGGTTACAAGTTGCATAACCTTGTTTCCATTTATTTTTAATAGTCTTAGCAGTTTGCACTGTAGAATATTTTTGTAAAGAGATAGTAGTTTCAGCATTGATTGCAGTTTTAGCTACTTCTAATGGAGTACCACCAGCGTATAATTGGTATTCACCAGCACCAGTATTCCATTGTGCTTCGTGGTCACCGATCATTACGATTTTGTCACTGAATTCAGCACAGATCTCTTTAACCTCTGCTAAAGAACCTAAGTACGGTTCGAAACCAGGGATAATATTGATACGACCTTCTTCAACAACTTTTTCGCTTCTTGCTGGGTTAAGTTGCTCTAACATAGCTTTCATCATGTTATCGTAACCAGTAATGTGGCTACCTACGAATGATGGAGTGTGAGCATATGTAATTGGTAAGTTATCTAACTCACCTTCAGCATCTTCTCTAGCACCTACAACGAAAGCATTTAAGTCATCACCGATAACTTCTGCCATACAAGTAGTAGAAACAGCAATGTGATCTGGCTTATACATAGCGTTACAGTTACGTAAACCATCTTTCATATTTGAAAGACCACCAAAAACCGCTGCAGACTCTGACATTGAATCAGATACACATGGAGTCGGCTCTTTGAAGTGACGAGTAAAGTAACTTCTGAAATATGCAACACAACCGTGAGAACCATGTACATATGGCATAGTGTTCTCAAAACCAAGAGCTGCCATGATAGCACCTAGTGGTTGACAAGCTTTAGCAGGGTTAACTGTAATAGCTTCACGAGCAAGGTTTTTCTCTCTATAATCCCATGATTTAGTCCACTCTTGAACTTCATCAACTTTAGCAGGATTGATAGAACCCATACTACTTTCAAATTGTTTTTTGTTAGCTAATACTTCTTGATACTCTTCTTTTAAGAATAGTTTCTGACCATTAACAATTTTATCTACGTCTTGCATATTAAGCTCCTACCTCTTCTTTTTCCCATGGTGCTTTAGTATGATTCCAAACTGGAGAGTTCATAGCTAAATCCATATCTTTTGCGAATACTGCGAATGCGTCATACCCGTGGTATGGACCAGAGTAATCCCATGAGTGCATTTGTCTAAATGGAAGACCCATTTTTTGGAATACATATTTCTCTTTAACACCAGCAGCAACTAAATCTGGTTTTAGTTTGTGTACGAATTTTTCTAATTCATACTCATTTACGTCATCGTAAATTAGAGTTGAACGTTCGATATCTTCTTTAGTACGTTTATAGTCATCACCGTGAGCGAACTCATAACCAGTACCGATAACTTCCATACCTAGATCTTCGTAAGCACCGATTACGTGACGAGGACGTAAACCACCAACGTATAACATTACTTTTTTACCTTCAAGTACTGGTTTGTACTTAGCGATAACAGCGTCAGTCATAGCAGTATATTTAGCGATTACAGCTTCTGCTTTATCTTGGATATCTTTACCGAAGAATTCAGCAATTTTTCTTAAAGACTCAGTAGTTTTACTTGGTCCAAAGAAGTTATATTCCATCCAAGGAATGTTGAACTCTTGTTCCATGTGACGTGAAATGTAGTTCATTGAACGGTAACAGTGTAATAAGTTAAGTTTTGCTTTTGGAGCGATTGCCATCTCTTTATAAGTAGCATCACCTGACCATTGTGCAATAACTCTTAAACCGATTTCTTCTAAAAGAATACGAGTTGCCCAAGCATCACCACCGATATTGTAGTCACCAATGATAGCTACATCATAATCAGTAGATTCAAACTCACTTCTAGCAGAAGTATCAGTCATAACTTCATCACGAATCGCATCATTTGCAAGGTGGTGACCAAGTGATTGAGAAACACCACGGAAACCTTCACAAGATACAGCGATAGTTGGTTTAGAACTTTCTTTTTTGTGTACTTTCGCAACAGCTTGAATATCATCACCGATTAGACCGATTGGACACTCAGACTGGATAGAAATACCATTGTTTAATGGGAATAACTCATCAATCTCTGTAAGAGCTTTTTTAAGTTTAGTATCACCACCGAAAACGATATCTTTTTCAGTAAAGTCAGTTGAAAAGTTCATAGTTACGAATGTATCAACACCAGTAGTACCGATATAGTAGTTACGACGACCACCACGTGAGTACTGACCACAACCGATCGGTCCGTGAGAGATATGAATCATATCTTTGATCGGTCCCCAAACAACACCCTTAGAACCTGCATATGCACAACCACGTTGACTCATAACACCTGGTACAGTTTGCTTGTTACTTCTTGTTTTGTCACAAGCACCTTTAACACCTTCTGGTGAATCTACACCTAAGTGTTTTGCTCTGTTTTTCGCAGCTTTAGCTGGATAAACCTCTAAAACTTCTTCGATAGCTTCTTTCTGTAAAGCTTCTAATGTTTCTGGACCCATATATTCTCCTTCTTCATATTTGTAGTACATTAAAGAAAATCTTTAATGTATTACATGTTTAAAGATTGGCAAAAGCCATATCTTTATATAAAATAGCTAATTACGCTACTTTAACTCTGTAAAGATTCATGTCATCTAATTTTTTACATAAATCTTTTGTTGCATCTCCATCAACAGTTTTAGAGATTTCACTGATTTGGTATTTATTAGTGTAATAAACCATTTTGAATCCATCTTTAGCTTCTACTTCAGTTGATTCAAAGAAATCTACGAACGCAGTATGAGCAAAAGTACCTGCAGGAACTTCTAAAGTTTCTAACTGAACACCTTCTCTTGTTTCACTTGTTAATGTAACAGTTTTACCTGATGCATCTACACCTTCTTCAACTTTTGCTATAACTTTATCAAAAGCTACATCGTTCCCTTCACTTGCTGGAAAATGATAACCACATACAAACATATTTTTCTCCTATGTATTTCGTTTTAATTTTTTTCTAGTATTTAAAGCTACTAGTGACTTAATAAAAGGTCAACGTATTAATTACGCTTCTTTTTGACCAATTGCACCTTCTTCAACTTCTTCGTCAAGACCGAATTCCATTAATAGGTTTTCAAGATCATCCATCTCTAGTGGAGTTGGGATAACTTTAAGGTCATTCTCTATAATTTTACGAGCTAATTCTTTATATTCCATAGCTTGATCTGAATTTGGAGAGAACTCAACAACTGTCATACGACGTAACTCAGCACGTTGAACGTGGTTAGAACGTGGTACGAAGTGAATCATTTGAGTACCGATTTGAGTTGCTAAGTTTTTAGCAAGATCATACTCTTTATCTGTCATACGAGCGTTACATACTAGACCAGCAAGACGAACACCACCAGTGTTAGCATATTTAAGAATACCTTTTGAAATGTTGTTAGCTGCATACATAGCCATCATTTCACCTGACATTACGATGTAAATTTCTTGAGCTTTACCTTCACGAATTGGCATAGCGAATCCACCACAAACAACGTCACCAAGAACGTCATAAGATACGAAATCTAACTCGTCATCATAAGCACCTTCTTCTTCTAGGAAGTTAATAGCTGTAATAACACCACGACCTGCACAACCAACACCTGGCTCTGGACCACCAGACTCTGTACACATGATATAACCCTCAGTAATTTCTGTATTATCTGGGTGGAACTCATCCGCACCTGGTTTACATACATCTTCTAATTCTAGATCTTCAACTGTACCAGCTTCAGAAGCAAGTTGCATAATAGTTGATTGAGCTTTTTCGTGTAAAACAAGTCTTGTTGAATCCGCTTTAGGGTCACAACCAACAATTAATATTTTTTGTCCGTAGTAGTGACACATTGCCGCTAATGTATTTTGAGATGTAGTAGATTTACCAATCCCACCTTTTCCGTAAAATGCGATTTGTCTTAATTCAGCCATATCGTCTCCTTGAATAAATTTGGTTTCGCTTATTACTATTACATATAGTGTTCCCTAGATGTACCATTGAAGCAAAAGAATTTGCAAATTTGTCTACAGAGCCCTATTTTAGGGATTAAAAATTTAAATCGGAGATTTTTTGTCTTTTTTTATAACAGAATATTATTTGTTTTATAAGCTGACAATTTTGCAAATTTTGCTCAAACAAAAATGTTTTTGACATACAAAAAGTGTAAATTGATGTAATTTATGTCGATATATTATTAACTCTATAGATAAAAGGATTTATCATGTTAGTTTATATATATGATTACAGGGATGACGAAGAGTTAAACGAAGAAAATGAAACTGAGGACAATCAGAGCCATGAGAGTTATGATTACGATTGTGATTATGATATAGAAAAAGATTCGTATGACTATGAGGATGTTGAGGAAGTTGTTTATCTTTAATTTTTTAAAGCTTTTTGGAACACTTGAAAATGTAAGAATGTTTTGTTTTCCAAAAGTAAGTCTTAATTGAAGTAGATTACTAATAGATATTCTTATCAAATAAGAAAAAACTTCATTAATGAATTACTTTGACTCTTCCAACATGCCCATTGGTTAATCTTACTTTTATGCCGTGTGGATGTGTTGCAGAATTTGTAAGGATATCTTTTACGATTCCGTCTGTCAATTTACCGCTTCTTTGGTCTTGCTTTAAAACGATACTGACGTTGGAACCTGATTTTATATCTGTTCTTTTTTTCCCATCCATTCTTACTTGTCACCATCTTTTTTTGAGACTTTTAGCTTGAAGACACGTGGTTTTCTCTTTGGTTGTGCAAATTTGTTCTCAGAATTACGATCATTTTTTTTATTCTCAAAGTTACCCTTTTTATTAAACGGCTCTTTTTTATCATATTTTTTCTTATTTGTAAAAGGTTTTTTGTCTTGTTCAGCTTTCTTCTTCATCCCAGATTCAGTACGGCGCGAATGATATTCTGCACGCTCTTCGTCTGTACGGAGTGTTCCGTCTTTATGATGATTACGCTGACGAGGCTTGGTAGTATCTGACGGTTTGCCAAACTTTTTCTTTTCATAGCGTGGTTTTTGAGTTTCTTGCGAGTGGTTTTTAGAAGTATGTTCAGTCTGCTTTGGAAACTCTTTTTGAACAGTTTTAACTGCTTCAAAGCCCTCTAAATATTTTTGTGTGATAGTCCGTCCTAACAAGGTTTCAATTTGGTAAAGGAGTTGTGATTCATCTTGAAACAATAGACCAATTGATAGTTCTTTTGCACATGACAAACGCTTAATGTAATGCGATGCTTGTGCTGGAAGATCAGCATGGATTATGAGGTCAAACTTTTGCTCATCAGCAACCATGATCTCATCATCGCTCATGATGGTAATGTTCTCAGCACCTTCAAGTGAAAGGTTGTTTTTATTTGAAACGGCAATGAGTATTGATTTGTTGGCATAATAAGAGATGAGCTTTGTCAACATTTCTTGCTTGTTTGCAGATTCGCAATGATACAGCCAGTGATTGTTGCGCTTGATGGTAATGGAAGACAACATGGGTTTCCTTAAAAAAAATATCTCATCAAGTGGAACAAACGAGTGTAGTATTATAGCTAGATTATTCTGAAATAACTGCAGAACATCTTATGCAAAAACCTGTAGTTTTTGGAACATAACCAATATTTAAATATTGGTTATGTATGAAGATTTATATAGGCATTACCCTTATGTTGTCATCAAGGTTTTGTTTTAGCGTACTCTCGATCGCATAAAGTGTACCTGTACTACCTGTTGAACAAGTTGAACATGCTCCAAGGTATTTTATATAGATATCATGGTGTTCACCATTTTCTTTGATATCTATAACTTCCATATCTCCACCATCCATGATAAGCATAGGACGTACATACTCTTCAATAACTGCATCAACAGCACGAATTTTTTGAACTAGGCTCATGTTATTAAACTCTGGTTTTGCATCCGGCGCTGTATTTGCAGCTTCTTGAAGACGTTCACGCTCCATCTCTTCACGAGTTTGTTTTAATATATCTACTAAATATACGTCTTTTGCTTCGTGTCCACCCGGTTCAATACAAGATTTACAAAAACCACCAGCTTTTGTAAAGTCTATAATCTCTTCTATAGTTTTTAGATCATTGATTTTTATAACATCAATCAGGTTATCCTGAGTTACACGAGCACATTCACAAATGATGTGTTCCTCTTCAAAGCTGTCCATATCTACACCTTTGTAAGTTGCAGCCGCTTTTTTGATAACGTCATATGCCATAACAGAACAGTGCATTTTTTGAGGTGGAACAGCAGGAACGTCTGGAGTATCACGCATAGCTTTTTCAACATCGATATTTGTGATCTTAACAGCTTCATCTACAGTTTTACCCATACAAAGCTCAGTCATAATATCACTACTAGCGATCGCAGTACCACAACCGAAACTTTTAAATTTACTTCCAATAATCTTATCAGTATCTTTTTCAACCGCCCAGTAAAGTCTTACTGCATCACCACAACTCTCAGCTCCAAAGTCAGCTACGATAAGCTTTGCATTCATCGCTTCAGCTTCTTCCTCTGTAATATGCCCTTGATGTTGTGGGTTATTCATTCTATCTACAACTATATTACTATACTCATCCCAAATTGATCCGCTTACTAAACTACCTTTTGCCATAACTAATATCCTTTAATTTATTTTATAATTCACTCTCATGATTTTTTGGAGTGTATGCATACGAGCTTGATATGCTACGTAAACGCTCAACTGCTTTTGTGATCTGCTCTATTGCATAATCTATCTGCTCTTCATTGTTAAAACGGCTAAGTGAGAATCTGATACCAGTATGAGCCAGTTCACTGTCACTACCAAATGCATTCATAACCGGATTTGCTTCTAGATCTTCACTTGCACAAGCAGAACCCGTTGAAGCTGCGATTCCGTTTTTGTTAAGATCCCAAAGCATAGACTCACCTTCTACACCTTTTATAGATATTAGAGTAGTATTTGGCGTACGGTTTTCTTTACCACCGATTACAATTGTGTCAGGAAGCTTCAAAATTGCATTTTCAAGTTTATCTCTAAGCATTCCAACATGGTTGATCTCATAAGCTAGAGCCATAGTGTTTGTAGCTAGGTGCATAGCTTTACCCATACCAACCATAGATGCAACATCTACAGTTCCGGCACGTCTACCATCCATCTGCTCACCACCGTGCATATATGGACTTAGTTTTACACCTTTTCTTATGTATAGCCCGCCTACACCTTTTGGTCCGTGAAATTTGTGAGCCGAGAAACTCATCATATCAACGTTCGCATCTTGAACATCAACTTTTACTTTTCCTATAGCCTGAGTAGCATCTGTATGAAAAGGTACACCTTTAGCTTTACATATAGCTCCGATCTCTTTTATTGGGAAAAGTTTTCCTGTTTCGTTATTTGCCCACATAATTGAAACAAGTGCAGTATCTTCTCTTATTGCATCAAGTACATCTTTAGCTTCGAGTACACCCTCTTCATTTACGTTAAGGTAAGTTACATCTACACCTCTTTTTTCTAAGAAGTTACATGCTGCAGTAATAGCCGGGTGTTCAACCTCACTTGTAATTATATGTTTCTTGTCCCCATCAAGAATATGATCAACCCAAGTACTTTTTATAACCCAGTTGTTTGCCTCTGTTGCATTTGCTGTGATAACGATGTCATCATCATCATCGGCATTTATACCCTCATATAAATAATCAAGTGCCTCTACCATTTTAGGGTGTGTTTTAGAAGCAAAACTGTGAAGAGAGTTTGGATTTCCATAAATCTCACAAAAAAAAGGTTTCATCTCTTCAAAAACTTTTTCATCTACTTTTGTTGTTGCATTATTGTCTAAATAAACTTCCATATATATCTCCTTAATTTATATCTTACATGAAAAACATGTCTCTTGGTCATCACATTCTGAGCATGCCGGAGCAGTCTCTAAAAGTAGATCATAAAGATATTTTTTCCATAGTGTCTCTTTTGGTTTCATTCTGCTTAGTTTTGGGAAATGTCTTTGCATATATCTTCCCATTTCCACACGACTTGCAAAACCTAAATCTTGGTACAGATGATTCATTTCTAAAGAAACTTTAGCCACACGAGGTGCTACAGTATTTTTACTATAATCATCAATTGCAAAGTGTTGTAAAAGATTTGTAACTTTAGCTTCTAATTCTTCATATTTTGTCATAATGTCATCTCCACCATTTTTCCATTTACAATTTCGCCAAATTCTACACCAAAATTGTAGCAATCAAATAGCTCCTCTTTTGTAGGTATAAGTTTAACTTTCATAGGCTGTAATGGTACACGGAACTTTAAAGCCTTTAATCTACTATTCATCATCTCAACTGCCTCACCGCTCCAACCATAACTTCCAAAACAACCTCCGAATTTACCTTTTTTCTCTAAAAGCATCATACAAGACAGAAGATCCCAAACAGGTTTTGGTACATCGCCATTAATTGTCGGTGCTCCGATTAAAATTCCAGTACTCTCTTCTAAAATGCTCAACATGTTCTCTTCATCTAATGCAGTCAAGTCATATATATTTGCAATTAAACTTTCATTTGACTCTATGCCGTTATATATACTTTCTGCCATATCTTTAGTATTTTTATAACTTGTTACGTAAAATATAGAGATAATTTTTTTACCGTGGTGTCTATCTTCTTTAGTACTCCACTTTTTATAAAGTTCTATATATTTGTTCGGATTATTTCTTATAATAGGTCCGTGAAGATTACATATAGTGTCTATATCAAGAGTCTCATATAATGAAAGTGCTTTTATAACGTCACTTTTAAAAGGTCTCATAATATGTTCATAATAATATTTAAAAGCGTAGTCAAAATCACCTACAAGATCATCAAAAACCCTGCTGTCATAATAGTGCGATCCAAATACGTCACCGCTAAATAAAACCTTATCTTCAACTAAATAACTACTCATCGTTTCAGGCCAGTGAAGATTTGGAGTACTTAAAAACTTTAATGTTTTAGACCCAAGTTTAAGCTCTTTGTTTGTCCAAACAGTTTCAAACTCCATATTATCACTTTGAGCAATCGACTTTAACATCGGTTGAGCCATTGGTGAGATAAATATTTTTGCGTTTGGAGCTTTTTTGGTTAGTTCAGGTAAGGCCCCACTATGATCAGGTTCAAGATGGTGCATCACTATATACTTTATATCTTTATAATCACACAAAGATTCAACTTTAGCAAAAAACTGATCCTGAAACTCTTTTTTAACAGTATCGAAGATGATCACACCTTCTTCTGTTTTTACAAGGTATGAATTATATGTAGTACCATTGGCAGTTTTCATAATGATATCAAACGTTCTGATATCAGGATCACTTACACCAATATAGTATATATCTTTATTTACCTTGATTGCTCCACTCATTTTAAAAGGATCCTTTTTAACCAGAGTGGAGGATTATCCATAAGTTTTTGCATAGATTTTAAAACATCTTCTATTTTTTCATCTTCGTTAGAAGCTTTCATAGGGTATGTACCTGCATACTTAACCATATTTGCAGCTTTTGGACCTATCTGTGTTACATAAACAATATCACTGTTATCAATTGACTCTATTTTATATTCAAGTTTGTCAACTTCAGCCTCATGTTTTTGAGATGAGTCAACCTCTTTGATAAGTTCATAATGTTCTTGATCTACACCATAGATATAAAACTTTTCACACCATCCAAAGTGTTCATTAACATTTATACCGTCTTTAGATGCAAAAGCTATTTTAATCATATTACATATAACCTAATGTTTTCATCTATAACTTGAGATAGAGTATCCATAATAATTCCGTATGTGCTAGTTGAAGCCATAGAACAACCTGCACAATTACCTTGATAAGCAAGTCTAATCTCAATCTCAGGATCATTAATATAATCAAGCAGTTTTATATCACCGCCGTCTTTAACAAGGATAGGTCTTATATATCTATCGATTGCATCCTCAATTACTTCTACTTGCTTCTCTATAGAGTAAGAACGAAACATACTATTTGGTTTACAAGCAGTGTTTGGTTCTTTATCTACACCACCCATTTGTGCTAGAGCCATTGGGTGACCTGTTTTTGCTGCACTTAGCATACATTCAAACCCCTCTTTTACTCCATCTTCATTTGTTCTGTCTTTAAGCAGCATAAGACCAAGTCTAAAGTTTGCACCTTGGTGATTTTTCATAACGGCACGTCTAAAGTAGTCTGCTGCCGCATCTTGATCTTCTTCAACACCAAGTTTTGTTTGATACATTAATGCTAAATTGTAGTTAGCAGAATCGTTACCGTACTCACTCGCTTTTTCAAACCATTCTCTAGCTTTAATGAAGTCTTTTTCAACTCCCTCACCTTTTAAATACATAAGACCTATATTTGTCATTGCTTGATCATTTTTGTGCTTAACCTCTTCCATCCAAAGGTTTAAAGCTTTTTCATAATCTCTTTCTCTATACGCTTTTAATGCCTCACGGTGTTCCATAAACCTTACTCCTTCTCCTGGATTTGGTAACTCTTTACCAAGTTCCAGTTGTCTTTTTATATGTTTTTCTAAATATTCATGTGCCAGTTCTATAGCCTCATCATAATCTTCACTAGCAGCTTTTACATCAAAGTCAGTAAACTGTGCCAGATAAGCATCACCTACCTCATGTTCACCTGCGAAACACTCTATTGGGTAATCAAGTGATAGGTAATACTCTAGATCTTTTGCCATTTTAACAACACTCCAACTCAACTTGTTCTAATACTAAAAGACCAGGATCATAATCATAATCTTCAAACAGATCATATATATAAAATACGTTTGCACAGATTAGATAAAGTGTATCGTGATCATTTGTCGGTTTTCTAAACTCTTCTCTGTAGTTATCAGGTATTTTATCCATAAATCTTACCCAAAGTTCATTTTTTGATTCTGGTTCTAATTTAAATAAATCATTCATAGCATCTAAAACTAATGCTGCATTCTCATAACAATCTATATTGTTAAAAGTTATATATCTGTCTCTCTCTTGTTCTTGTGCCATTTTTTAACCTTCACAACCACATTGGCATGAACTACCATTACCCGGATCAAGTAACTCTTTGTAGTTACTCTCATCAAGTTTTATAAGTTGCCCGCTCTTTTTTAACTCATGAGCCTGAGAAACTTCCAAATCTGTATGTTCAGCTGTAAATACATCCATATTGTTTTTTACAAAAGATTTATATACACCCTCGCCCATATGGTAGAAAATTGTAGATGTTACACCATGTTCTTTTAGAAAATCTGCACTTGCAGGTCCGTCACCTTTTACAGCGTTTTCTATTACTTTAAAATCTTCACCGTCATAAAGCCCAAAATATGGAGCTTTTCCGAAAAGTTGAGAAATTATTGTTGAGTTTTTTTCATCTAATGGTATTGCTAACATCTATCTATCCTTCTAAAAATATACTAGTAAATATACATTATCTGTTCCCTAAAATATTATGTAGAATTTATGGAATAATATATGTATAGATATAATATATATAAATATGATATGGAGTGGTTATCATGGTAAATAGAAAATTAATTCGTGAACTGTTAAATGAATCGGCATGTTCACATAATGATAAAAAGAAAAGTTCATGTGATAAACCAAAACCTGGTGCTACTAGCGGTGGATGTGCTTTTGAAGGTGCTCAAATTGCACTTTTTCCATACGCTGATGCTGTGCATTTAGTTCATGCACCTGCTACTTGTCAGGGGGCTTCTTGGGAGACAAGAGCTACACCTACTAGTTATAAGGGTGAGAACAACACTGTGACTGGTTACTATACTGATGTAACTACAAACGATGTTATATTCGGTGGAGATCAAAAACTTGAAGATTCTATAGAGTATGTAATAAAACATAAAAATCCAAAAGCTGTATTTGTATATGAAACCTGTGTAACTGCAATGATCGGTGATGATATGGATAACGTATGTAAACGTATGCAAGAAAAACACGGTTTACCTATAGTAGTTGTACATTCACCTGGTTTTGTAGGTAGTAAAAACCTTGGAAGCCGTCTTGGCGGTGAAGCAGTTCTAAGTCAGTTGATAGGTACTCGTGAACCTGAAGAGATACACCCGTTTGGTATAAATCTGATTGGCGAGTACAACGTAACGGGTGATATGTGGCAGTACACTCCTATACTAGAGAAAATAGGGATTAAAGTAGTTTCAACTCTAGCTGGTGATGGTCGTATAGAAGATATACAAACTGCACATACTGCTAAACTGAATGTAATTGTTTGTGCAAAATCTTTAGTGACACTAACTCGCAAAATGCAGGAAAAGTACAACATACCTTACATTTCTGTATCTTTTTACGGAAAGCGTGATACTACAAATGCAATCCGCTCGATTGTAAATGCATTTGGTGATGAAGAGCTTTCAAAAAGAGCAGATAAAATTATTGCAGAGGAAGAAGCAAAACTAGAAGAGAGACTAATTCCATACAGAAAAATACTTGATGGTAAAAAAGCTATCTTAAATACGGGTGGAAATAAATCTTGGTCTATAGCATCTGCACTGCAAGATATTGGAATTGAAGTGGTAGCTACAAGTGTTCGTAAAGCTACACTTGAAGATGTTGAGATCGCAAAACAATATGTAGATATACTTATGAAAGTTCCCGCAAATGAGCAAGGTCCACTTATAGATGAACACAAAGTAGACATACTACTAGCAGGTGGTAGAAGTTTATATACAGCTATTAAGAAAAAAGTAGCCTTTGTTGATGTAAACCAAGAGAAAAAAGTAAGTTACGGAGCTTACGGTGGACTTGAAAACTTAGCAAAAGATGTATGTGCAGCCGTTAACAACCCTGTATTTAAAGTTGTAGGTGAAGCTGCACCTTGGGAGTAGTAACTTTTAGTAAAGTGTGAAATTATTTTGGAGCGATACGAGATTATTTTCTTTTAATTCTCTTATCGTTTGAACTAACTGCTTTGCTTTTTCCTCCTCTTGTGAAATCAATGATTGTGCCTGCAAGTTAAAACTATCCATATTTGCATCTAAATAACCTGTATCAAACTTACCTTCTTTAAAATCATTGTCTCTGACAATCTCTCTATGAAGCGGTATATTTGTTTTAAATCCTTCTATATGAAATTCATCCAATGCACGTCTAGCTTTAGCAACAGCACCTTCCCAGTCAAGTGCCCAAACAATAAGCTTTCCAACCATAGAATCATAGCAAGTCGGCAGTTCATAACCACTATACAAACTAGTATCTAGCCTAACACCTGGACCACCAGGAGTTAGATATTTTTGTACAGTACCGGTTGTAGGGAAAAAGTTATTTTGCGGATCTTCAGAGTTTATTCTAAATTCAATTGCATATCCACGAAAGCTTATCTGCTCTTGAGAATATTTTAACTTGTCACCTGCGGCTATCTCTATCATACGCTGAATAATATCTATACCCGATACTATCTCAGTTACAGGGTGTTCAACTTGAACTCTGGTATTCATCTCTATAAAATATATATTATCTTTCTCATCAAGTAAAAACTCAACTGTTCCTACACTCTCATAACCTAGTTTTTTCATAGCATTTATAGAAACTTCACATAATTTTTCTCTAACTTCACTATTTAAAAGCGGAGATGGAGTTATCTCAATTACCTTTTGATGACGTCTTTGAATAGAACAATCCCTTTCCCCTAAATGTACAACGTTTCCATATTTGTCAGCTACAACCTGGATCTCTATATGTCTAGGGTTTTGAACATACTTTTCTATAAATACATCACCTTTACCAAAATATTTTAATGATTCATTTGTAGCCGAATCAAACATATCTGAAAACTGATCTGCAAAATGAACTATTCTCATTCCGCGTCCCCCGCCTCCAAATGCTGCTTTTATGATGATCGGATATCCTATTTCCTGAGCTATTTTTTTACCCTCTTCTTTATCTATAATTGGCGTATCAGTACCTTCAAGAACAGGAACTCCAACTCTTTTCATAGCTACCTTTGAAGCCATTTTATCACCAAAGAGTTCTATGTGTGCCGGTTTTGGTCCTATAAATATTAAACCATTTTCTAAACAAGCCTGTGCAAACTCTGCACTTTCAGATAAAAATCCGTAACCAGGATGAATAGCATCACAACCTGCTTTTTTTGCTATATCTATTATTTTATTATAGTTTAGATAAGCGTTTACACTATTACCGACTATGGGATAACATTCATCTGCTTTTGCAACCCATACACCATTTACATCTGCTTCAGAAAAAACAACTACCGATTTTATCTCAAGCTCTTTACATGCTCTTATTATTCTTAGAGCTATCTCACCGCGATTTGCAACCAAAACTTTAGATATTCTTTCCATAATCCATCCTAGTATAAAAATGATTGCAATATTCTAATCAATACAAAGTCAACTAGTCTTCTTATTTTTTGTCAATTATTTTATTTAATAAATGCAATAAAATTGTCCATAATTGTTATTTTTATTATCTTAAGTTGCTATAATAAGTTTATGAATAAAAATACTTTGCAAAAAAACAAAAAAATAGCCAATGCTATTATGTACTACATATACACGCATATAGACATTGATATAGATTTAGATGAGTTAAGTAAAGATCTGGAAATAAGTAAGTTCCATATGCACAAAGTTTTTAAAAAAATATTTGGAAAAAATATATATGAGAGCATTAAATCTATCAGACTTCAAAAAGCATCAAGCCTTCTTCTTACAAATAAATTCTCATCCATTTCTGAAGTTGCAAACCTATGCGGTTACAGTTCCCATTCATCATTTATAAAAGCTTTTAAAGGTAAGTTTAACGTCTCACCCAAAGAGTGGAGGAACGGTGCATATAAAAGTTATTCAAATTCGATATTAAAAGCTTCAAACATATCGACAAAAACAGATATTGATTTTTCAAACATATCAGCAACAATAGTAAATATGCCCTATATTGAAAGCTACTACATCAGAAACAACGGTTATATCAAAAATGTAAAAGAGACGTGGCAAAAGCTGTATACATTTATTTTAAATAATAAAGTAAAAAAATATAAAATGGCAGCTCTTTTACATGATAATCCTACGGTTACATCTTTGGATGATTGTCAATATATAGCATGTATTATTACCGGTGAAAAAGAAGAGTTGTTTACAAAAAGACTTCCAAAGTTTAAAATATCTGATGGTGTATATGCAAAATTTGACATTCAAGGAAGTAGTGAAGATATATTAAGGTTTATTCAGTGGGTATATCATGACTGGTTAGTTGACAGTGAATATGAAACAACTACCAAACCATCATTTATTATTTACAATAAAAACGGTTATTTGGAAGATAATGGCTTATTTGATATAAGCTACTATCTGTCTATTAAGTTTTAATTTCTAGTTTTAATACTTAACTCTATATTTATCTATACAAGTTATAGTTATAGGTAGATGCTTCAAGAGGAGTCTAGTATGAAAGTATTATTTTCTATAATATTAACCTTTACATTTTTTGGATGTCAAAGCAGTAACTCTACTTCAGAATCAAAATACGGAAAAAATACTCCAAAGGACAATATAAAAGCAAAACAACTGTTTCAAAAATGTCAAAGATGTCATGGTGAGAGAGGTGAACTTCATGCAATTAGAAAATCTGACATAATAGCCTTTTATAAAAAAGAAGAAATAGTTGAAGCATTAAAAGACTATCAAAAAGGGAAAAGAAATAAACATAGGTTTGGTCACTTAATGAAGGGGATAGTCTCAGATTTTTCTGATCATGAGATCCACATTCTTGCTGAATATATATCTCAATTCAAAAAATCTAAAAAATAAATTTCATTATTTAGATTTCTGATTTTATTTTTTAGTTGTAAACAATGTCCCTTTATTATGCACACCTTCTAGTAGATAGTCTCTGGCAGCACTCAGATCATAACCGTTACATAAAAACATCTCTAAACCGTTATCAAGCATATATTTAGCAGCTTTGAGTTTTGTAACTATTCCACCTGATGCAAATTCCGAATTTGGAGTATGTTTTTGTTCTAACTCATTATCTTCAATTTTTTTTACTGTTTTTCTTATTATTGCATTTGGATTATCTTGAGGATTAGAATCATAATAACCGTCTATATCACTTAAGATAACTAATAAATCTGCGCCAGTATGATGAGCTACATGAGCCGATAGTTGATCATTGTCACCAAAAAGCTGTTCCGGTGTTGTTGAAATATCATTTTCATTTACAATTGGCAAAATGTCGTTTCTTAAAGTTCGCTCAATAATATCTTGAACTATCTGTGTATGTACACGAGAATCAAAGTCCTCTTCAGTTAAAAGTATTTGCGATATAGTTACATCATAGATATCAAATAGTTTTTTATATGAACTCATGAGTATCGGTTGCCCTAGAGAAGCTAAAACTTTTTTACTTGTAGGTACTTTTCTGTTAAGTTGAACTGCAGTGTACCCTGCTGCAACAGCACCTGATGAAACAAGTATTACTTCATATTTTTCTCTAGCTTCTGCTATCAGACCTACAAGGTTTAACATCCTCTGCTTAGCTATACTTGTTGTCTCTGTCAACACTGAACTACCTACTTTAACTACTATCCTTTTCAAATATATCTCCTACTTATTTAATCTTTTTTGTACTTCATCAAAATTTTTCAATATTGAGCTTGAATTTACTTGAGTATATTTACTGACTATCAATATTGTTATCCAAGAAAATATAAATCCCGGTAACAGTTCAAATATGTCAAATATACCACCCTCTAACTGCTTATAAATTATCACTGTTAAAGCTCCTACAACCATACCTGATATAGCCCCTATTCTATTAATATTTCTGTTATAAAGACTCAAAATGATAATTGGTCCAAATGCAGCACCAAAACCTGCCCACGCATAAGCGACAAGACTAAGTACGCTTGAATTTGCATCAGTTGATAAATACCACGCAATAACTGCTATACCTATTACGGTAGCACGACCTACCCATACCAGTTCCTTATCACTTGCATCTTTATGTATAATCGAATGATATATATCACGAGTCAAGACAGAAGAAGATACTAGTAATTGAGAATCAACCGTACTCATAATTGCTGCAAGTATTGCCGCAAGTAAAAAACCTGCTATCCAAGGGTTGAATACAAGTTGTGAAAGTGTTATAAATATCTTTTCACTATCGGCCAAGTCTACACCATTTGCAGTTACATAAGCAAGTCCGAAAAAACCTACACTAAGTGATCCGATGATTGAAATACCCATCCAACCCATACCAATATTTTTTGCTACACACATCTCATCTTCATCTCTAATAGACATAAATCTAACTAAGATATGAGGTTGACCAAAATATCCAAGACCCCATGTTAAAAGTGATATAACACTTATTACAGATGCCCCAGCCACCATATCCAGATGTGTAGGATCGATAGATTCTATTGTACTTAAAGCACTTGACACACCACCAAGTTCAGTAATAACTACTATAGGAGTTATTACAAGAGCTAACATCATGAGTATTCCTTGAATAAAATCTGTCCAGCTTACAGCGTTATAACCACCTAAAAATGTATATGACACTATTACAAAACTACCTATTAAAAGTGCATCGGAGTATGCTATATTAAATGTAGCTTCAAAAAGTTTAGCACCTCCTACAAGTCCTGAAGATGTATATAAAGTATAAAAAACCAAAATCACTACAGCAGTTACAACTCTTAAAGTATTACCCTTATCTTCAAAACGATTTGCAAAATAATCAGGAATTGTTATGGAATCGTTTAAGTGATGTGTATATACACGTAATCTTTTTGCAACATACTTCCAGTTAATATAAGCACCTATTAAAAGTCCCACAGCGATCCAGCTACCAACAAGTCCATCACTATACATCATACCCGGCAACCCCAAAAGAAGCCATCCACTCATGTCTGATGCCCCTGCACTAAGAGCTGTTACACTTGGATTAAGTCCACGCCCACCTAGAACATAATCACTCAAATCACTTGTTTTAAAATAAAAGTAAAATCCTATTGCCAGCATTACCAGCATATATCCTATAAACGATATTAATATCTCAGTCTGCATCCTTTACACCTCCTCAACCGTAAGACCTTGAATACCTAAATTACCATATCTGTGATATGAATTAGATACACTTTGTTCTATAAAATAATGCATTAGTTCAAGTCTTCCGTGAGATACGAAGTTATCACTTGCAATATAGATAGCTTTATCTGCTATAGAGTCATAAATTTTTTGTGTTACGTTATCAGGATGTAAAAACCTTACTCTTTGAACTCCAGGTATCTTAGAGATCAACTGTTCTTCATTATCACGATTTATACTATCGTCTTTACCAATAAAAGATCTGTGTTTAGACTCAAGCCAAATAAATTCTGCTTTTTTAGATTTTTCAGGGATAGATATATGTAAAGATGCACCAACCATTTTAATGGCCATAATAGTTGTAAGTATCTCATCAAGTTGATCATTTTCTTCTATTCTGAGAAGTACACTTTTTACAGGAAGATATCGAATAATGTTACTCTCACCTCTTATATGGGCATAGTCATGTTCTTTTAAAAATTCCGCCTCTAACCAATGTGCAAAATGACAGATATGTCTAAGAGCAGCTTCACACTCTTCATTAAATACCGTATCTCTTGTGAGCATAATTCTCATCTGATCAATAAACTGGTTTGAACAAGATTCATAAAGGTTTGTCTCTTTGTAATCTATATTCATAAACTGACTTACATAATTAAATCCACCTGCCTTTTTACCGCTTCCTATAGCAGATTTTCTCATTCCTCCAAAAGGTTGACGGATTACGATCGCACCAGTCGTTCCACGGTTTATATATAAGTTTCCGGCTATTATTTTTTCTCTCCAGTAATCTTGTTCTCTTTTATCTAAAGTTTCAATTCCTGATGTTAAACCATAGCCGGTAGAATTAACTATATCAATAGCATCATCCAGATCTTCTGCACACATTACACTAAGTACCGGACCAAAAAGTTCATTCATATGACAAAAGTCATTTTTCTTAGTACCCCATCTAACAGATGGCTTTAACATATAAGGATTTCCTCTGTCTGCAAAATCCGGTTTAACAAGCCACTCTTCACCCTCATCTAGATATGAAAGAGATTTTTTAAGCTCCCCGCTTGGAAGATTGCTTAATGTACCTATACGATTTTTAAAATCCCATACTGAACCTGTTTCTAATGACTCGACTGCTTCTTTTAGTGCATTTTTAAAGTTTTCGTCTTCATACACCTCTTTTTCTAAAACTAAAAGAGATGTTGCAGAACATTTTTGTCCAGAATTATGAAATGCTGACACAATTACATTTTTAAGTGCCTGATCGCGATCAGCCATAGCTGTAACTATAGTTGCATCTTTACCGCCTGTTTCTGCACTTATATGTATATCCGGTCGAGCTTTTATGATGTTGTAAGCAGTTTTTTCGCCACCTGTAAATATCACAAAGTCTATATCTTTACTAGGAATCATATGCTTACCTACATCTGAACCCTGAGCCGGAACAAACTGAAGCGTATTTTTGCTCACCCCTGCATTCCAAAAACACTGACATAATCTGTAGGCACATAAAATCGCATCTTCTGCAGGTTTTAAAATTACAGTATTTCCAGCAGCTAAACTTGCCGCAACACCGCCTGCAGGAATAGCAACAGGAAAGTTCCATGGACTGATCACGAGTCCAACGCCTTTAGGTGATGTCTGTACACCAGTAAGTGCTGATGTTTTTACTACGCTGTAAGGATAGAAGTTTAAAAAATCGATTGCTTCACTTACCTCTACATCAGTTTCTGTAAACACCTTACCAACTTCAGCAGCAGCTACACCTATTAGATCAGCTCTGCTAGCTCTTATCTCATGAGCTACATCCATTAAGATCTTCTGTCTATCCTCTACACTTAGTTTTCTCCAACCGTCTGCATCTTCTTTTGCCGCAGCTATAGCTACTTTCATATCATTTTCTGAAGCTTCTACATAGTGACCTACTATTTTGTTTTCATGATATTGGCTCTTATCTATTACATCTATATGCTTATCGTCTTGAATAATTTTTCCGCCGACAACAGGATAAGCATTAAAGCCTCCTATATCACTTATATTCTGCCATTTTTCGCGAATCTTTTCTGCCCACTCTCTATTTGCTTTTAAAACAAAATCAGTGTCACTTTCATTTGCAAAGTGATAATGCTCTATATCAATATTTTCTTTCTTTAGCTCTTTATTTCTATCCTGATCTCGGTTTGGTTTTTGACTTAGAGTCGGTATTAACTCAACTGCATCATCGTAAGTCTTTACTAGTGTATCCCAAGCCGGTGTATCAACTTCAAGTCCAAAGCTGTGTCTTAAGAAGTTTTGCTCAGCTGTATTTTCATCAAATCTTCTAACCAAATATGCTATTGCATTTGTAAATGTATCTTTTGTAGCAGTCGGAGCATAAAGAATTACATCAAGACCTTGTTTTTTTAAGATCTCATAAGCTGCTTCACTCATCCCTTCAAGCATCTCAGCAGTTACATACTTCTCTACACCCCTTGTCTTTGCCAAAAGCATAGCTAGTGCATGATCAAACAAGTTGTGTGAAGCTACACCGGTATGAACATAAGGTGCCACTTTAGGATCAAGTAAAAAGTCCATAGCTATTTTAAAATTTGCATCAGATTCAGCCTTGGAAGAGTAAGTGACACTTGGCCAGCCTCTGAGTGATGCTTCTGTAAGTTCCATCTCCTGATTTGCACCTTTTACAATACGGATCTTTATAGGTGCACCGCCACTCTCTACTCTTCTTTTAGCCCAGTTATACAAGTCTTTAATATAGATCATTGCATCAGGCAGATATGTTTGAATAACTATTCCCGCTTTTAGATCTTTAAACTGCTCTTTTGATAGAACTTTTTTGAATGCATCTATTGTAGTTTCAACATCTCTATACTCTTCCATGTCTAAATTTACAAACTTGTAATGTTTTACATTATCTTTATCAATGTAAGTATTTTCTTTAGCTGCACTATATACCTTTTCAAGTTGTAAAGATATATGTTCTACATTATTATTGTGTGCATGCGGAATAATTTGAGAAAATAGATTTGAAATTTTGATTGAAAGATAATCCACGTCCGGATTTTGAAGAAGTTTAATATATTTTGAAACCCTTTTAGCAGCTTCTTGCTCACTTAAGACTATCTCACCTATTACATTTATATTTACACGAGTACCTTCATCTTTTCTAGCTTTCATATGTTTTGAAAGTAGTGGGTCCTCACCTTTGATTACGATCGAGCTTATATCGTCACGAAGATACTTTACAAACATTGGAATAGATATAGAGCTTACATATACACCTATATCGCGAAAAAGCCATATCAAAATTTGTTCAAACTGTGAGAAAAAATCCGTAGCCTTATATTTATCAAATATATGTTCTAACTGATCAGCTACTCTGTCAGGATTGTGTGAGCGGAAACTTTGATCTAGCAATTCAATAAGAAATATTTTGTTAACCGGATTTTTCAACATCTTAAGCATCATCTCGTGAAAATCTTGTTCTTTACTTTTACGGGAAACTTGTATCTCTTTTTGCCACTCATATGCAACACTTTTTACATCTTGAACAATTTTATCGGGTATACTCATTAAATATTATCCTTATACAATGTTATATCTCTGCTTTACTGTAGTATAATACAGTTAAAATGTCAAACTCAACTCATTTTATGTATAATATTTACAATATTTATGTAATTATTTTACATAAACTATTCCATGCTTTTAAATATATTTATCTATTATTTTTTGTATAATTTCGAAAAAACAAGGTTGTATATGGCTTTATTGAATAATAAAAAAAATGTATTACCACTTAGCAGTATTGCAGAAATACTAAGTGCAAAACCTAGAACTCTAAAAATGTATGAAGATAAGGGGCTGCTTCCAATCAAAGATGATATAAAAAAGCTATACTCTATAGATGATGTTAAATCTATAGCATATGTACATTACTTGGCAAGTGTTAAAAAGATAAATGCTAATGGGATCAAATATATTTTAGAGATACTAAAAGACAATATGGATGAAAAAACACGTAACGACTTTTTAGATCTTGTGGAGACAGAGATGGAAAAACTATCTGCTACAGATGTAAAAGATGCAACAGATATATAAAGTTAATCCCTAACTTTATATATTTTCTTTCGCTCTTTAGAAGAAGGGATATCAAGAAGTTTTCTATACTTTGTAATGGTACGTCTTACCATCTTCATATTATACCTTTTCATAACATTGTCAACTAAATCTTGATCTGTTAATGGTTCTTCATGATTTTCATTCTCGATCAGATTTTGTATGTAGTTCTTTATCTCAGAAGATGAAAGATTTTTTGATACTGCATTTGTAAAAAATGATTTTAAAGAGAATATTCCGCGATCACATTTTATATACTTATTTGATACTGCTCTACTTATAGTTGACTCTTCAAAACCTATATCGTCAGCGACTTGAGCCATCGTCATAGGTTTTAACTCACTTCCTATAAAAAAGCCCATCTGCTTCTCTACAATTAAAAGAACTAGTTTATATAAAGTTGACTTTCTAAGTTCAAGTAAGTTTACCAGATCCCTTGCCTCTTTAAGCTTATCTTTTAACTCATCATTTTTGCTTTTAAAAGGATCTTTTATTGTTATGTCAGGATAATAACTGCTATTCATTGTAACAGTAATATCATTGCTAACATCAACAAAAAAATCCGGAATTATATATGCATTTTCCTCTTGATAATCAACAGCAGGAGGTGATTTAAACCGATGAATAAGATCAGTTGCTTCTTCAAATCTATGATGTTTGTGAAATTTATCTATACTTTTTAAATTAGATATCAACTTTTGAGTAAACAGGTTAAGTTCTTCATCAACAGGTATCTGAGATAACTGAAATAAAAATGACTCTGTTAAGTCTAGAGCTCCGACACCTGCAGGATCTAAATAAGCAAATCTTTTTCTAATACTTTCGACAAACTCTTTTGTAGTATTACAACTCTCGGCAATACTATCAATATCACCGTCAAAATAACCTTCACTATTTATATTAGAGAGTATCTCATTAGCCACTTTTTGTGATATTGGAGTAGGAAATATAGGTGCTTCAATCTGATTAGATACAACATCGTATAATGATTCTTTAGATATATTTATATCTTCTATAAATTCGCCACTAGAGTAATTTGATTCAAAAGATGACTTGTATTCTAAAAATGGATTGTCAAAACTATGTTCTTTAAAAATTGTTTCTAAATCTTGTAGAGGTGCCTGTAATAACGGCAACCATAATCTTAATGATAGTTGTAAACCCTGCTTTTGGGTTGTGCTTAAATTAAACGTACTTGACATATCTAATTGTACTCAAACTTAAGCATGTTTGAGTACAAAGTATGTATATTTTTTATACAGTTTTATGATTAATATTTTAATCTAACTAGACCGTTTGGTTTAACGATTTTCATTTGGCATGAAAGACGTGAGTTTGGAGTACAAGTTCCAGAACATACTTCTTTAAGAACTTTAACTTCTTTATCAGTTTTATCAGATAAAAATTCCATACCAGACTCAACTTCTACTACACATGTACCACATTCACCATCACGGCAACCGAAAGGAAGTGCTGAACCACTTGCTTCTACGATATCTTGAATTGTACTACCTTCTTTTACATTGATTGCTAAAAAATCGTTTACGATCTCTACTCTTGTTGTCATTATCTCTCCTTGTTTTTGTTTAATGTTTTTTATGCAAACGGCTTGATGATTACATCACCTTTAACCAATGTTTGACATGCTAATCTAACTTTCGGGCTAATAGTAAACTGTTGACAATGTTCTGCATCTTTAGGTTTTAATACGCCCATTTCAACCAGTTTATCTAATTCTTTATCTTCAATATAGTTTGTAGGTTCTGTGTCCTCTATATTTTGATAACTGATTAAACAGCTAGCACATTCACCATCTTGACACTCAAAATTAATAGGTATACCATTTTCTTTTGCGAGTCTAACTATTGGTTCACCTATAGCTGCATGATAAAGACCGTCTTTGGCTTTATCAAAACCCATAAAAATCACTTTTGCCATCTTTTCTCCTTATTATTAGATTGCTATTTATCTAGCTTATTCATTTTCTCTCTGTGAGCTTGCATTGCTTGACGATCTAATTCATCCTCATCAACAAAATCATCTTCCATTGATTCCAACTCATGCTCACGACATCCGATAATCTCAACCTCCATCTCAGTTCCAAAAAAGTGCACTTCATAAACTCTGATCACTTGAAGGAACTCTCCCATGTCCTTAATATACCCAATACTACCTTTTGGCATCATCAATGTACCAATTTTTGCATGAGGATATGTTCCATCGTTTACAACATCAGCTAAAAGTTTTACTTTTTGTCCAACTTTAAATTTCGGTTCTTCTTCATCTCTGCCTGAACGACTTGCTGTAACGCTGTCATGCAACTTAACGTTCGGATCAAACATCATTTCATCATTATTAGCAGCCACAACTATTTCCTGGTTGTGGTGTACAACTCATACAACCACCTAATTTTCCGCCTTCAAACATGTTCCAAACATCTGCTGCACTAGGTGCGTAACCATTAGCAAATTCTCCATACACTTTTAGAAGCGAATACTTTAAAAAATCCAGTAGTCTTTCATTTTGACCCACAAGATTTTGCATACCAGTTCTTATAAGTGTCCCATATTCTTTCATAATATGAAATCTTTTAACGTTTACCAGACTTGAATCATATTCTAAGTCAAAAAATTCAAAATAATCTTCCGCATCAGTTAGTTCATAAAACTCATCCAATGACTTTGTTTCAGTATTCATAAATTATTCCTTTTAACTACAAGGTGTATCAATTTGCGTGGTAATTGCCATTGGTACATTGCTTATTTTTTTGTTTATCTGAGTAGTTAATGCTTCAGCATCTTTTTCACCTGTACGGATTCTTTCAACACCGCCAACTTCTAACCACCACATTTTTCCAGCTCCACGGCCTAAATCATGGGCATTGCTTCTAATACATTCCATTACTATATCTCTATGTTCTACATCAGAAACAACAATTTCGAGCTTTACTTTAGCTGCTAAATCTGTAGGCTGGTTATCAGCTTCAATTAGTCCAAAAGAACCCTTGCCGATAACATCACTTACAGTAATTCCTTCAATATTGTTGGCAAACAAATCTTCTAATATGCTTTTTAGGTTGTAAGTATTTACAACTGCCATTACCATATACATTTTAGCCTCCTATAATTCTGACTTTAAGACACCTATCCACTTCTCTATTCTTTCAGCTGTTTTATCAGATTCATTATGTTCATCTATTGCTAGACCACATAACTTGTCATCCATTTCAGCTAAAGAAAATTCATATGTATAGTCATCTTTTGGTATAAAACCTATTGCTTTTGCTCCAGCTTCAGTGAAAGTTTTATGTAGTTTTCCTAGCGCACTACAAAAGTGTTCACCGTGTTTTTTACAGTCACCTGCTCCAAAGAATGCAACTGTTTTTCCAGAGAAATCTATTTCATCGTCTTCTATCTCTAATATAGGATCAACCCAAGAAAAGTGTAAATCACCTTGTCCCCATGTAGAACTACCTAAAAATAGAACATCATATTCTAAAAGCTGATCTTCAACATCGTCGAAGTCCTCTTCCATATTTATTACATCATCCTCATCAATACCAAACGCTTCTACTAAAGCGTCTGCAACTTTCATACTAGTCCCACCGGCAGTTCCTACAAAAATACCTATTTTACTCATTTACTATCTCTCCTTTGTGTTTTTAGTTTATTTTTTATATTCTTCGTAAATTTCAAGTGCATTTTTAAGAAGTTTATCACCTTCTTTTACTAAATCTTCATACGTACGGAATGAAAATCTATGTGCATCTTTAAAAAATTTATTTACAATCACTATTTTGTCAGCTATTACTACAGCACGACCAAAACCTTCGTGACTCATCTCCATAACAACTGAACACATAATTCCAGTTTGTTTCTCAAAAGCTAAAGCTATTGCTTGATATATAAGTCTTATATCTTGAATTTGCATCTCATCGATATCTGCAATAACAGGAATATTTTTTAAATCTTCTTTAGATTTTATATACTTCTCTTTTAATATATCTTCATCTTCTCTATTAGCCCATGTACCAAACTGATCAAGTGCTCTAACTTGAGATATTAAAGTATCTATAAATAAATTTTCCATTATGCAGCCTTTTTATCTATAATTTTTTTAATAAACGGAGGAGGATTTCCATTTAACATCTCTACAAGTTTTTTTAACTCTTCATCTATAGAAATAACTTCTTTATATTTTATAGGAAATATTCCCTTATTAATAATTTTAGCCGCAGCCGTTGGACCTATATTTACAAAATACACAATGTCGTTACCAGCTAAAAGGGCTACTGTTTTATCAGTATCTTTATCTTCAATTTTTATAATTGTCGATATTTCAAAACCCTCTTTGCTAATATCGTAAATGTTAAACTGTTTTGCACTACCGAAGTGCGCATCTACGTTCTCATTATCATTTGTAGCAAAAGCTACTCTTATCGTACCACCAGAAGCAGTATTTGAAGTTACTTGTATAGTTGAGCTCATTGTGTTCTCCATTTATATTATTTATATTACTAGTTGCATATAGTGTTCCCTAGAAACTTATGCACATTTTCTTTGTTTTAAAAAACTTGAAAGGTCGCTGTCCATACTTAAAAGATGTGAATTGAACCAATTTGGCAGACCCTCTTTAAAATATGATTTTAAAATTTTTTTGCCAATCATCGTATTTGAACCGTTTATAAAATACTCCATCTCATAAAGCACTTTTTTATGCTCATCAGAATGTTCTTTAAGTCTAGGATAGTTATTCTCTTTCATCAACTCTTCTTCATGACAAAAATGTACTTTAGTTTGTTCTAATATTTTAATCATTACATTTTTGTAACTCTCTTGAGATTCATCTTCAAGTGAGTTATATATGTCTATAAAATCTTTGTGATGTGAATCCATCTCTTCATGATTTAATGTATGCTTTGAAATATCGAAATTCATTAGTGTGCTCCATGGTTATGATTGTTCATTGTATTTGCAATCTCAAAAAGAAGATAACATGAACCTTCATATAAAGTGTCGTTAATCATTTGGTTTCCTACAATCTCATAGTTTGGAAAACCTCTTAAGATAAGTGCTTTTTTATGTTTATGAGCAATTCTTTCACCGTGAAAATTGCTAATTAAAAGATCAGCATCATCAAGTGCATTTTCTACATCTTCAAAATCACCAATAATTATTTCACAGTCTAGCTCGTCTAAAATATCTGTTTTTGTAGGTATTACAATTGTCTTAACATCTGCACCAGCTTCGATAATGGTAGTTGCAACACTTAAAGCTTCATCCGCTTCTAAAGCGATAACTACTTTTGTACCGCCTATGGCAAAATGTGTATCAAGCAGTGCATCTTGAAGTCTTTTTCTCCATCTAACTACACTCGGGCTTGGTTTTGATAGTTTTTTAAACTCCATTATCTGTCTATAAAAATCATCTGCTTTTAAGAGTCCACTTACAGTATCAAAATGCATATGTGTTGTTTTTTCATTTTTTTCTAAGAATTTCTCACCGGCTTTCTTAACAGAATCTCCTATTGAGATAACTAAAGCACTATCGCCTAAAGCTTTAATCTCATCAACACTTATACCACCACTACTAAGTGCACCCTGTTTTAATCCTAAATGACCATCAAGAGATTCACTCAAATCAGGTAATGCAAATGTTTCAAAGCCAAACATTGATATCTGCTCTTTTATTTTTTCTACTTCTATAGGTGTTAAGTTTACGTTTGGAATTAAAAGGGCTTTATTTGTATTTATATTATCTTTTGGTTCTACAAGCTGCTCTATTATTGCTTCAATACTTTTAGCAAAACCACTTTCTAGACCACCTTCAAAATCAGGTGTATGTACATAAGTCATTAGTTGCTGATCTTTAAGTAGAAAAGTAGCACCCTTAATATCATCACCTTTTGTCTCAGTTATACCTGTTGTAAATAGCCCGACTAGATCAGGTTGAACTTTTTTAGTGATATTTTTTATAGCTTCACTTATAGAGTAATCACCACCGTCAATTACTGCGGTAATATCATTTACTGCTGTTGTTTGAATTGCTATTGGATCTGAGAAATGTCTAGTAAAAAATACTTTTGAAAAAGATGCACATCCTTGAGCTCCGTGCATCAAAGGCATACAGTTTTTTATACCTAAAAAGCAAAGCAATGCTCCCATTGGCTGGGATAATTTTATTGGATTTATCTGTAAAGGTTTGTTCATAATTAATTCCTTTTCTACATAAACACTTACATATAGTATTCCATTGAAGTTTATAGAAAAATTAGTTTTAGAAGTATATAAATTCCCCAAAATGGGGAATTGAAAGAGTCAGTGAACTAGCACTGATAAGTTGTTTTAAACTCGTAAGCAGTCGGACGACCTTCATCTGGCCATACATCACGCTCAAATTTATAACCTTGGTAAGTATCAATGAAATCTTGAGTAAATACAGGTTTTAAGAAGTCATTATCACGGATAAGTGCTTCAAGTGATCCTCTTAGTGTATGAGGCATTTGTGGTATTTTTCTCTCACGAATCTCATCTAAAGTTAATTCGAATAGATCTTCATCCATTGGGCCAACAGGAATCTCTTTATTTTTGATACCGTCTAATCCAGCCATCATCATAGCAGCGAATGCTAAGTATGGACATGCAGTAGAATCTGGGAATCTCATCTCAATACGAGTAGCTTTCTCACCAGCACCGTAAGGGATACGGCAAGATGCAGAACGGTTTTGAGAAGAGTAAGTTAAAATACTTGGAGCTTCGAAACCTGGAATTAAACGCTTGTAAGAGTTAGTTGACGCATTTGTAAACGCAGCAACTGCACGAGCGTGTTTAAAGATACCACCGATGTAGTGTAAAGCAGTCTCAGAAAGGTTACCATACTCACCCTCTTTATAGAAAAGGTTTTTACCGTCTTTCCATAATGATTGGTGTGTGTGCATACCGTTACCGTTGTCACCGTAAAGTGGTTTTGGCATAAATGTAGCAGTTTTACCGTTTAGGTGTGCAATCATTTTTACAACATATTTATATTTTTGAACATTATCAGCTGCACCGATGATGTCACTGAATACGATACCAATCTCACCTTGAGCTTGAGCAACTTCGTGGTGACCAAGAACAACTTCTAGTCCTACTTGCTCTAATACTTGCATCATCTCTGCACGCATATCAACCATAGAATCAGTTGGTTGAACAGGGAAGTAACCACCTTTAGTTCCTGGGCGGTGTGCTGTATTTAAATCTTCAAAATCAGCATTTGAATTCCAGTCACCTTCAGATGAATCTACTTTATAACCAGCTTCATTGATATTGTCTACAAATTTTACATCATCAAAAATGAAAAATTCATTCTCAGGTCCGAAGTAAGCTGCATCAGCAATACCTAATTCATCAGCATGTTTAAGTGCTTTTTTAGCGATTGAACGTGGACATTTCTCATAAGCTTGACCTTTGTAGATATCATAAACATCACAAAATACGATAATAGTTTGATCAGCTGTAAAAGGATCTAAGAAAGCAGTTCCTACATCAGGCTTTAAAAGCATATCTGATTTATTGATCGGCTGCCAAGCTTCGATTGATGAACCATCAAACGGAAAACCGTTTTCTAAATTCTCAGGATTTACAGCACTCATTCTGTAAGTTAAGTGGTGCCAAGCACCTTTAATATCCGTAAATCTTAAATCTACGAATTCAACCTCATTCTCTTTACAAAAAGAGAAAAACTCATCTATATTGTTAACAAATTTACCCATTAAGTTCTCCTTATTAGTCTGCGACAGTATATCAAATTTTTATTTATTTTTGAACAGTTTGTTGTTTATTTTTTAATCATGCGTGAATTTTTATTTATTTTGTGATAGTTTAAAGTAGGTTTTTGCCCATTTTGAATGTAGAATGGGAGAAAAATGGGCAAATGTTCTTAATTAGAACAATAAACCTGCCCTAGCTGGCTAGAGCAGGAAATAATAAAACTAGATAGCTTCGCTACCAGTTTCACCTGTACGGATACGGATAATTTTATCTATATCACTAACGAATATTTTACCATCACCGATTTTACCAGTACGAGCTGCTTCTACGATAGTAGATGTAACTTGATCTACATCTTTATCATCAACGATTACTTCTATTTTATTTTTCGGTAAAAAGTCAACTACATATTCTGCACCACGGTAAAGCTCAGAATGACCTTTTTGACGACCGTATCCTTTTACATCACTTACAGTGATACCAGTAATACCGATCTCTGCAAGTGCATCTTTTACATCTTCTAATTTAAATGGTTTTACAACCGCTTCTACTCTTTTCATTATATTGCTCCAAATTTATTATATTATTGAAGTCAAAACCTTATAGGTTAAGACTTTTTTCACCATGAACAGCTTCGTCAAGACCAACTTGCTCAGTCTCTTCATCTACTCTACCACCACCTGTGATTGCTGAAGCTATATAGTAAACGATTATAGTACCAACTAATGTAAAGATACCTACTACT
>NZ_JBFHGL010000009.1 GCF_041583195.1 Sulfurimonas sp. | reverse complement strand
GTCAAGTGTAAGTTCATACTGATGAATTTACACTTGATTGTCTAGGTGGCAACAGAGAGAGGGAAACGCCTGGCCCCATTCCGAACCCAGAAGCTAAGCCTCTCATCGCTGATAATACTTGTCCTTTCAGGATTGGGAATGTAGGTCGCCGCCTAGTTGATCAGTTTCTTTTTTTACAATCTAATCTTAACTTTTTACTTAATCAATTTTTTTATTGAAGCTTCTTTATTTATCAAATATTTGTGATAAAATATCTTTTATAGAAGGATAATTATGTCAATAGTAAACCCAAAAATACCACAAAGCTGGATAAATGTACTACATAATGAATTTGATAAAGAATATTTTTATAATTTAAAGCTTTTTTTAAAAGATGAACAATCAAAATACACTATATATCCTAAAAATTCAAATATCTTCAATGCTTACAATTCTACAGAGTTTTCAGAAGTTAAAGTAGTAATACTAGGTCAAGATCCATACCATGGTCCCAAACAAGCTCATGGTTTATCGTTCTCAGTTCAAGATGGAGTAGCTTTACCACCATCACTTAAAAATATTTTTTCGGAACTTGTAGATGATCTAGGATGTTCATATCCAACAAGCGGAAATCTTCAATCTTGGGCGAATCAAGGTGTAGTACTATTAAATGCAGTTTTATCTGTTAGAGCAAGCCAAGCTAATTCTCATCAAGGAATGGGTTGGGAGTATTTTACTGATGCCACTATAAAAGCTATTAATGATAATTTAGAAAATGTTGTATTTATATTATGGGGTAGACCGGCACAGATGAAAGAAAAGCTAATAGATGCTAATAAGCATCTAATTTTAAAAGCACCACACCCATCTCCACTCTCATCATATCGTGGTTTTTTTGGATCAAAGCCTTTCTCTCAGTCTAATAACTATCTATTAGCTCATAATAAATCACCAATAGAGTGGTGTCTTAATTAAGAACAAATGTAGCTACAACAGGTAAGTGATCAGAATATCCTTTTCCTTTATGTTTAGGAACTCTTGCTGTTGATATTTTCCATCTATATGGGTATTTCCCCTTATATATCATATAATCTTTTGATATGTTTTGTATAGTTCCTATTTTATAGTCCATATCTTTATTGTCTAATAGTGATTGAGACACTATTATATTATCAAGAGCTTCTTTTTTTCCTCTAAATACGTAACTATACCTTTTCTCTGTTTCTGTATCATACCAAAGGTTATAAAAAGAATTTTCAACGTATTTATTCTTATTAGCTTTTTCTTTTTGATATATTGTTCTAAGTATATCGTTTATACCAGTTTTTCCATTTGTATCATTATGATTTCTATTTCTTAAAAATATTATATTCTCTTCATAATGTGAATTAAAATCACCGACTAGAATGATGTTTTTTTCATATCCTATCTCTTTTAGTCTATCTCTTAGTTTTTTAGCAGAAAACATGCGCATACTTTCAGGTCCGCTCTTTGATTTCCAGTGGTTATTAAAAATATAGAATTCTTTATTATTGATTTTAAATTTTACTTCTTGAATGTTTCTGTATTTAAATGAATTTCCGACTACTACCTCTTTAGAATATATAAATGGTACTTTGCTTAAGAGCGCAACTTTTATAGTTGAATCTTTTTTATCTGCTATTCTATAGTATTTGTAGTATAAACCGATTTGTTTAAGTTTTAGTCTTAAGTCTTTAAGTGCATGAATGGAATGTATTTCTTGCAGAGCTATGATATCTGCATCGATATCTTTTATCACTTTAGATATATTTGTAAGTTTTATATTGTAGTTTTTTTTATTCCAAAGAGACTTTCCATAAGGTTTATACTCTTTATATTTATAACCTTGTTTTTCTAAGTCAAATAACGATTCAACATTGTATGTAGCTATTCTCAATTCAGTTTCTCCAAATAAAGTGGACAACAGAAAAAATAATAAAGATATGATCTTCATTATTTTATTCCATTAAGCCTTAATAAACTATCTGTATCTGCATCTCTTCCCATAAGTTCATTAAAGTATTCACTCAGACTTTTAGCACCACCGCCATCTAATACAATGTCAAGATAATTTTTAGCAGTTGAAGAGTCAAATATTCCTTCATCAACAACTCTAAAGAATGCATCTGCACTTAATACTTCAGCCCACTTATAACTGTAATATCCAGCTGCATATCCTCCTGCGAATATATGTGAAAACCCATTTTGAAATTTATTATATGATGGAGTTTTAATAAGGGTCGTCTCTTTTCTAATACTATCTAGTAACTCTTGAACTTCCTCACCTTTATATACCTTAGTATGCAATTTAAAATCAAATATAGAAAATTCTAATTGTCTAAGCATCCCCGAAGCTGACATGAAATTTTTAGAATCTACCAATTTTTGAATCATTTCATCCGGTATAACTTCTCCATTTTTATAATGTTTAGCAAACATTTTTAAAACTTTAGGCTCATATGCAAAGTTTTCTAAAAACTGTGATGGGAACTCAACTGCATCCCATTCAACACCGTTTACACCACTAACTTCACTTTCATTAACGTTTGATAAAACATGATGAATCGCATGTCCCATCTCATGAAATAGCGTAACTACATCGTCATGTCTAAGAAGTGATGGAGATTCATTTGAAGAAGCTGGAAAGTTACATACTACAAAAGCTGATGCCAGTTTTCTCTCACCATTTTCATCAGTAGAATGAGTTTGATAATTATGCATCCAAGCACCGCCACGTTTTGATTTTCTAGCTTCTAAGTCAAAATATAGACGTGAGCGAAGTTTATCATTAAGATAAATGTCGTATGCAGTAGCTTTATCGTCCCATAGTTTTTCATCTACTTTTTGAAACTGTATACCAAATAGTATGTACAAGAAATCAAACATTCCGTTCAAAACACTGTTTTGCTCAAAATATGGACGAAATTCATCTTCATCAATATCGTATTTTTCTTTTTTCAGTATTTCACTATAAAATGCACTGTCAAAACTCTCTAGTTTTTTTTCACTTAATGCTTGTACTTCTTTTAGTTCTTTTTCTGCTTGAGCTTTTGAGTTTTTTTGTAGTTTATATAAGAAGTTTAAAACACTATCTGTTGAGTCGGCCATTTTAGATGCTAAAGAATATTCAGAGTAGTTATTAAAACCAAGTAGATTACTCATTTCATGACGAAGTTCTAAAAGTTCATCTATTATTTTTGCATTTTCAGGTGCACGAGATACATAAGCCTTATAAATCTCTTCTCTAATCTCTCTGTTAGGACCATAAGTCATATATGCTATGTATGATGGCATTTGAAGTGTAAAACGGTATTTAGTAACACCGTCTTCTTCAAATTTTGCACTCTCTAAATCGCTAGCAGGTATACCACTTACATCTTTTTCGTCAGTTATTATTTTCTCATATGCATTAGTTGCATTTAGGAGGTTCTGTGAAAAATCATTTTGAAGTTCACTCTTTCTAAGGTTGATCTCTGCAAGTCTTTTTTTTGTTTCATTATCTAAGTGAGCACCACTTAGTTCAAAGCCCTGAATATTAAGCTCTAATACTCTTTTTTGTTCGTGGTTTAGAGTTTCTTTTTCATTTTCGTAAATCTCTTTATATGAGTTATATATATCAATATTTTGAGAAATATTAGTAGAATATTCTGTTATTATTGGCAGTGAATCACTATATGTTTTTTGAGTCTCTTCAGAGTTGTTTACAGAATTTAGATGTGATAATGGTGTAAAGAAAAGTTCTAATTCCTCATCCATTATCTGCATAGGTTTTACGAATGATGCATAAGTTTTATTTGTTTGCTTTAAAAGTTCATCTATTTTTTTATTATTTAGATCTAGTAGTTTGTTTAAATCATCTATAAAAGTGTCTAAATTACATTGAAATTTTACAAAGTCTGACATGTGTTAATATCCTTTTAGAAAAGGATATTATATAAAAAGTTTCTAATTACAAGCTTTCTTCTTAGTAAAATAGATAAATGAACCAACAGCAACAATAAGTATAGATACACCGCCTATTAGATGAAATGCATGAATCATATGTTCATAGTTGTCTATTGCAATTTTAAATACAACCATAAGTGATTCAATAAGTAAGGCTATGATAATTGTTATTGAGAACTTTATTAAGACCCTATACTCTTCGTATGAACTTTTGGAATAACTTTTAAATACAACCTCTTGAGAAAAAACTGTTTTTGCCAAATCAAAAATCGCAAGTCCAAGAGTTAGAGCAATCACTGGTTTAAAGATAGCTTCAATAGATATATCTCCTTGGATCATAAGTGAATGTGCGAAAGAATAAATTGAGTATCCTATAGTAAACAAAGCTAAGATCATCATGATAGTTGCCGTCATAAAGTAAAAGCTTTTGTTTACAAAATTAAAACCGCTATGAATTTCTACCAGGCCTAGTCTTTGAAGAAGCATCACTATGTTAAAGTCTAAAAAATATATGTTTCCATTCTCTTTTTTTGCTACCGTTATACATGTGTCACCAGTAGCGCTGCTAATGTATGGTTTTGTAATTGCTAGTTCAGTTCCATTAAATTCTACGTTATTTAAAAGATATTCTCTTTTCCTTCCTATAGGAGCTTTTGTCGTTTTATGCCTATATACATTTTCAGATGTTTGAATCATTGTTTCTGCATTACATGTATATACTAGTTCTAGTGATGGAAATACTTTAAAAACTTTTTTAAAGTTTGTGCCTTCCCACTCTTTTAGATCACCAAGATTAAATATTGTTTCTCTTAAAAAGTTTTCAATATCTTTTACATTATCTTTATACGTTGTCATAATTTCCTGCATAATAAATCCTACTTTAGATTTTATATACATTATTATAAATCAAATCGGATAGATTTTATCTGATTTAATGATTAATTTATAATCAGCAGTATGTTTAGATTAGTCGTGAAGCATTCTAATAAAAGTATTTAAAATTGATTGATCAAAGTGTGAACTCATGTGTGTTTTCATAAGCATTAAAGCATCAAATGAATGCATTGCATTTTTATAAGAACGTCTAGTCGTTAAGGCATCAAATACATCACAAACACAAATTATTCTAGGAAATAATCCTAGGCTATTATTAGATAAATTCTCAGGATAACCTTGTCCATCTACCTTTTCGTGATGATGTTTTATTCCATCTAGTATATCTTTATCATTAATATTATATTTTAATGCTATTTCATAACCCATACCTGGATGACTCTTCATAGTTTCAAACTCTTCATCGGTCAGAAATCCTTGTTTATTAACAATGTTAGGATCAATTTCACTTTTTCCTATATCGTGTAATAAAGCTGATTTTCCAAGCGCTGTTAGCCTTTCTTTATCTAGTTTTAGTTCAGCTCCCAAACATAGAGAGTATACACTTACATTTAGTGAATGTGTGTGGGTATAGTAATCATATTCTATTATTTTCATATATGATGAAATAGTATCTTCATTGTATAAAATAGTTTCCAAAATCGGTCTTACAATATTTTCGGTCAGGTGTGAGTTTTTTAGTGCATCAGGGTTAGAATATAATTCTTTTGTTAAGTCTGTCGTCGCTTCATAAATTATGTCTGTTTTTTCATCTAAAGTAAGAGTGTCATCTCTTACAATGTCTTGTATGTGCGACTCTAAAAAGTTATTATATTTATCTTTCTCCGATTCTAATGTATACACTTGTTCAACATGTTGGAGTTTCTGCTTTTTGTCTTCATCTATTACAGAATGAGCTTGCAGAAAGAGTGACATATGGGTTTTTTCGTGTATTGAAAAAAGTTTAAAATCTAGTTTAAGACCTATATTTAGTATTCTTTTGTCAACAGGGACAAGTTTCATGGCATCATTATCTATAAGAATATAAGCATGTTCCTTCTCCTTTCTAGGAGCTTTTGATAGAGTATTGATACCAGATTGTCTTACTGTTTTATGTTCCAAAACTAACCCTAGTTGTTTTAAATTTAGTATATCATAAGCTATTTCAGCTTAAAAAAAAGATAATACCAAAGCAATATTAAAGTCATTTTTATATATAATTCGCGAAATTAATAAAGGTTTTTCATGGCTCATAAACGTGTTTTAGTTAAGTTTTCAGGTGAAGCTCTTGCTGGTGAAGCAGGTCATGGTATAGATACTAAGATATTAAATTATATTTCTGGTGAAATAAAGTCTCTTGTAGATGCAGGAATAGAAGTTGGTATCGTAATTGGTGGTGGTAATATTATTCGTGGTGTTACTGCAGCTCAAGATGGAATAATCAAAAGAACTAGTGGTGATTACATGGGTATGCTGGCTACTGTTATCAATGGTGTAGCTATGCAAGAAGCATGTGAACATGCAGGTCTTGAGGTTAGAATGCAAACGGCTATAAAAATGGAGCAGATCGCTGAACCTTATATAAACCGTAAAGCTACTAGACACCTTGAAAAAGGTCGTGTAGTTATTTTTGCAGCCGGAACAGGAAACCCTTTCTTTACAACAGATACTGCTGCTACACTTCGTGCAGTTGAAATTGGTGCTGAAGTTATTGTAAAAGCTACGAAAGTTGACGGTGTATACGATAAAGATCCTGAAAAGTTTGAAGATGCTGTTAAACTTGAGGAGATCACGTATGATCAAGCTTTAAGCGATCATATTAAAGTTATGGATGATACTTCTATAGCACTTGCAAAAGATAATAAACTTCCTATTATCGTGTGCGATATGTTCAAAAAAGGAAATCTTTTAGAGATTTTAAAAAATGACGGTAAAAACTGTTCAATAGTGAAATAGTTATCAATATTAGATAAAATATTATTATAAAACAAAGGACTTATAAATGAAAGTAGAAGAATTAACTGCGAAAGTTTTAGAAAACAACCCTAGCATGGATCGTTACCAATTAGCACTTGCTGTTTCAAAAAGAAGTGATGAACTTTTAAACGGAGCTACTAGCAAACTAAACATTAACCCAAAAAGTGTAAAAGCTGCAGATTTAGCACTTATGGAAATTGCTGAAGGCCTTGTAACTGTAAAAGGCTTTGTTGATTCAGAGGCATAAGTTTGGCATTGAATCAAGTAGATATTGAGAAGGTTAAACACCTTCATACAATTGATTCAGCCGCACAATATTTATACTCACATTTTGAAGAGACCTCAAAATTAGAAAATGTCCTTGTGTATGCAATCCAAGCACATGAAGGGCAGTTTAGAAAAAGTGGTGAACCATATATAATTCACCCAATTTTAGTAGCAGCAATCGTAGCTTCGATTACAAATGATATTTCAATGGCGATGGCTGCTCTTTTACACGATGTTGTTGAAGATACAGATATTACTATTGAAGAGATAGAAAGTAAATTTGGCAGTGATGTAGCTCATCTTGTAGGTGGACTTACAAAAATCGACGCAATACGTGACGATGAACTTATACCCTCATATTCAGATGAAAAACTCATAGTATCAGCACTATCTTTTAGAAAAATGTTACTTGCATCGATCACAGATGTAAGGATATTAGTTGTCAAGTTATGTGACAGATTACACAACATTTTAACATTAGATGCTCTGCCTACACATAAGCAAGAACGTATAGCTGAAGAAACATTAGTCGTTTATGCCCCTATCGCACACCGCTTGGGTATCAGTTTTTTAAAAAATATACTTGAAGATGTCAGCTTTTCTTATCTTTTTAAAGAGGAAAAACATCATATTGATAACTATCTAGATACAAATTTCCATGAAATTGAAATGAAACTGGACGAGTTTAAAAATACAGTATCTAAACTTCTAATTAAGCATGGTTTTTGTGAAGATGACTTTGAAATATTATCACGTGTAAAGCACCGCTACTCAATATACTTAAAGATGCAGAGAAAAGGTATTGGTATTGATGAAGTGTTAGATCTTTTAGCACTTAGAATTTTAACAAAAGATGAAGTGAAGTGTTATACGATCTTAGGTTTAATTCATCTACACTTTCAGCCTCTGTCTTCAAGGTTTAAAGACTATATAGCAGTTCCAAAAGATAACGGTTACCAGACTATTCATACATCTGTTTTTTATGAAGCTGCAATTTTTGAGATTCAGATTCGTACATACGAGATGCACCAAACAGCTGAGCTTGGAGTGGCAGCACATTGGAAATATAAAAGTGGAGCAGATACTATAAAACTAGATTGGTTAAACAATTTAGGTTATCAAAATGAATCAGTAGAGGATTTTTACGAGCTTATCAAAAACGATCTTTACTCTGAAGATATATCAGTTTTCTCACCAACAGGTGAAGCTTTTACACTGCCTCGAGGTGCCGTGGCACTCGACTTTGCATATGCTGTGCATACAGAGATCGGTAACAAGGCACAAAATGCACTGGTAAATAAAGAAAGAGCATCTCTTTTACATGAGCTTCAAAACGGAGATATTGTAAAAATTGAACTCTCTGATGAGATCATAACAAGATGTTCATGGTATGATGCGGTAAAAACTTCTAAAGCACGAACTAATATTAAGCATAACTGTAACTCAAGGTTAAAAGATATTGATACAAAATCTGCTGTTAATATCATTGCAACCATTATGAATCTAAATTATTCGCGCGTTGAGGATTGGTTTGAAAATGTAAATTGTGATAAAAAATGCTCAATTGCACTTGACCTGGATCATTTAAAAGAGGTTATACAAAAATATATTTTGTATATAAGCTCAAATAACAGGTTTAAAAGATTTCTCTCACGTCACAGATTTAAATTGAGACAATACTCTCATAGGGGAGTTTCTGTATACTCAAATAATAATATTAATGATGTAGTATTTGATTATTGTTGTCACCCAAAAACAGGTGATGGAATAATGGCTTTTTTAGAAAAAGGTAAAGCCCATGTCCATCATAAGATGTGTCAAAATGCAAACTCCAAATTGCTTGATGGTGAAAATATGGTTTTTGTAAAATGGGATAAGGAAAATATCTTTAATTACAACATGATCATATCTTTACATAGTGGTAAAGGTACACTTGCCGAGTTTTTAAACTATTTGGCAAAACTAGGTATTGATATTAATACTTTGGAACTTGGAAAAAATAATGGTGAATCAACTCGTTATTGTGAGATAGGATTTGAGACAAAAGATGGAGATATTAATAAACTTCGTGTTAAAATTGAGCAAAAAGTTAAGGTCGTTCATTTAGTTAGAACTGATGATGCATATCAATAAATTTATATAGGAAAAAAATGTTAGAAAAAGCGTTAAAAGAGATACATAGAGGCACAGCTGAAATAATAGATGATGAAAGAATTGAAAAACTATTAAAAGCTTATTTTGAAGAGGGAAAAACTTATACCGTAAAAGCCGGTTTTGATCCGACTGCACCTGATCTGCACTTAGGGCATACTGTATTACTTCAAAAACTGGCAACTTTTCAAAAGTATGGTGCTCGTGTACAGTTCTTAATAGGTGATTTTACAGCTACAATTGGTGATCCGACAGGTAAAAGTGCGACAAGAAAAGTGCTTAGCAGAAATGAGATAAGACAAAACATCACAAGTTACACTACACAAGCTTTTAAAATACTTGATGAAAGTATGACAGATATTTACTATAATAATGATTGGCTTGAAAAATTAGGAGCTAGCGGTATATTGGAACTTTCATCTACATTAACTGTAGCACGTATGTTAGAGCGTGATGATTTTTCAAAAAGATTTGCTTCAAACACACCGATAGCTGTTAGTGAGTTTATGTATCCATTACTTCAAGGTTATGATTCTGTACATCTAAAGAGCGATATAGAGATAGGTGGTACTGATCAGAAATTCAACCTTTTAATGGGTAGACAGCTTCAAAAAGTGTATGCTGTAAAAAAACAACAAGCTGTACTTATGATGCCTATTTTAGAAGGACTTGACGGCGTACAGAAGATGAGTAAGTCATTAAATAACTACATCGGTGTTACGGATGAACCAAATGATATGTTCGGTAAAGTGTTGAGTATATCTGATGAGTTAATGTGGAGATATTATGAATTTTTAAGTACAAAGAGCTTAGACGAGATCGCGTCACTTAAAAAAGGTGTAGAGGATGGTTCACTTCACCCTAAAAAAGTTAAAGAGGAACTAGCTTTAGAGATTACTGCTAGATATCATTCTGATGATGAAGCACAAAATGCTAAGCACGAGTTTGAAAAAGTTCACGCAAAAAGCCAAATTCCAACAGATATTCCTGAGTTTTCATGCGATGGTGAAGTTTGGATTGCAAAAGCATTGGTAGATTGTAACATTGAGCCATCAACTTCACAAGCTAGAAGAGATATTAAGCAAGGTGCTGTTAAAATAGATCAAGAAAAAATATCTGATGAACAACTGCAACTAGGCGTAGGAGAATATATTCTTCAAGTCGGGAAAAGAAAATTCGCTAAACTAAAGGTAAATTAATGAGTTTTAAACCACTAAAAATTGGAAAATACGAGATAGAAAAACCTATAGTTCAAGGTGGAATGGGCGTTGGTATTAGTTGGGATCAACTAGCAGGAAATGTATCAAAAGAGGGTGGATTAGGTGTAATATCAGCCGTTGGTACAGGTTATTATGAAAATAAAAAATATGCTAAAAAACTAGTAGCTGATAGACCGTTAAGCGAAGAAAGTTTTTATTCTAAAGAGGGTTTTGAGGCTATTATTAAAAATGCTAGAAAAATCTGTGGAGACAAACCTCTTGCAGCAAATATTTTATATGCTATAAATGACTATGGTCGTGTAGTTCGTGACGCATGTGAAGCTGGTATTGATATTATCATCACTGGTGCAGGTCTACCTACAAATATGCCTGAGTTTACAGAGGGCTACCCTGATGTGGCACTGGTACCTATCGTATCTTCACCAAAAGCTCTTAAGATCATTTGTAAAAGATGGCAAAAACGTTATAACCGCCTTCCTGATGCAGTTGTAGTTGAAGGGCCAAAAAGCGGTGGTCATCAAGGTTTTACATATGAACAATGTAAATTAGAAGAGAATCAACTGGAAAATATTGTTGGACCTGTTGTTGAAGAAGCTGCAACTTGGGGTGATATCCCAGTAATTGCCGCAGGTGGTATCTGGGATAAAAACGACATTGAAGAAATGTTTTCATTAGGTGCACGCGGTGTGCAAATGGGTACACGCTTTATAGGTACACATGAGTGTGATGCACATGATAATCTTAAACAAGTATTGATAAATGCAAAAAAAGAAGATATTGAACTTATGAAATCACCTGTTGGTTATCCTGCTCAAGGTGTTAGAACAAACTTAACAAATATAGTTGAAAAAAGAGAAGGTCCTGCCATTAAATGTATATCTAACTGTGTAGCTCCTTGTAACCGTGGTGAAGAAGCTAAAGCAGTAGGCTTTTGTATAGCAGACAGATTAAGTGATGCATATTTAGGTGATTTAGAGAATGGTTTATTTTTCTCTGGAACAAATGGTTATAAACTAGATAAATTAATATCTGTAAAAGAACTAATGGACAAACTAACACAAGGCGAATAATTAAAATATGATTCGTTTTTTAGTTTTAATAGTTTTTCTATCTATATCACTATATGCAAAAAGTGATATAGAGATTTTAAAAAGAGCCGACAGTTACATGAAAACTGGTTCTAAATCAGACCAGTTCCGTGCATATAACGACTACAAAAACCTCTACCTTAGAGCTCTAATGGATTCAGATGATGATCTAAGATACAGTTCACTTGTCGGTATTGTAAGAAGCGGAAAAAAACTTCATATAGATATATCTAAATATGAAGATGAACTCGATGGTTTAAAAAAGACAAAAAAAAGATCCTCTAAAACTACTGTAAAGAAACGAGTTAAAAAATCTAAAGAGATTAAGATACAATCAACTCATAAACTAAAAAATATTTCATGGAAAGACTCAAGTCGTTTAGTTTTACGTTTTGATAAGAACTTACGTCAAAATCAGATTAATTATTTTACTTTGTATGATTCTAAAAATAAAAGATACCGTTACGTATTTGACATACATGCCTCTATGCTTACAAAAAGCCAAACTCTCAGAAAAGATGGAATAAATAGGATTAAAATAGCGCAATACGATCCAAATACACTCCGTTTAGTGATCGAAAACAATACAAAAGTAAAAGTAAATTTTTCAAGAGTATCGTCTGAACTAACTATAAAAATGGTACCAACAGATAAGGGTGCTAAAAAGTATATACCAAATATTTCAAATAAGCCATATACTCCAAAAAGGGCAGATAGAGATAAGGTGATCGTAATAGATCCTGGTCATGGCGGTAAAGATCCTGGAGCAGTAGGTTATAAACGTTATAGAGAAAAGATCGTAGTTTATAAAATAGCTAAACATTTAAAAAACATTTTGAAAAAACGCGGTTACAAAGTACATATGACACGTGATAAAGACAAGTTTATAAAACTTAGTCGCCGTACAGCATATGCAAATAAAAAAGATGCCGATCTTTTTATAAGTATACATGCAAATGCCGTAAGTAAAAAATACGCAAATCAGACAAAAGGGATAGAGTGTTATTTCCTTTCACCGTCTCGTTCAAGCAGAGCTGAGAGAATAGCTGCAAAAGAAAATAGTGCAGATATATCTGATATGGATAGATATGCAAAACAGAGTTTTTTAAAGTTTTTAAATCATGCAAAAACCATAGCAAGCCATAAACTTGCAATAGATCTTCAACGTGGTATGCTAGGTTCACTTAACAAGCACTATAAAGGTGTAAAAGACGGTGGTGTAAGAGAAGGACCGTTTTGGGTACTTGTTGGAGCTCAGATGCCGGCAGTACTTGTGGAAGTAGGTTTTATTACACATCCTACAGAAGCAAAACGTTTAGTAAATGATACTTATAGAAAAAGAATGGCTACAGGTTTAGCTGATGGAATAGAGAGATATTTCGCGAATAACTAGACATTATCTTTTCTAATTTATTTGAATAATTTACAATTTATGTTGATTTATAATATATTTTTATTATATATATAATGTAAAATAAAGAAACTATAAAGTATTTTTTAGTAATATTTGTTTAAATACATAAACTAAAGGGGATGGAAAATATGAAAAAAATTATTTTTATATTTACGGGGTTGTTTATTTTTGGAAATTGCATATTTGCTAGTGAAGATATCAATTCATCTAAAAATGATAAAATGTTGAAATTATACGCATCATTAGGTATAACTAATTTGGACAGACGCAATAACAATCCAAATTTTGATTATAAAGTTGAAACTCTGTATGAAGTAGAGGCTAGTGTGTCGTTCTTACCAGATAGTTATAACCTTACGGTCGGATATAAAACTTCAATAAATAATGATTCTACAAAAGGTATAGCGACAAATACAGACTCTAAAGCAAAAACAATTTTTGTTGGTGTTGAGCTATTAGAAAGTACAAAGTATGGTTACTTAGACTTTGAGTATAATCATATTACACTTGATGCTGCTATAAAAAATACAAGTACATCAAGAATGTATGTAACTGATGTTCTTGATACAAATAACATAGCGCCGGGTCAACCATATAATAATATGGCTTATATCCCACCAAACGAAGTAGCAGCTACAAAAGAGATGACAAACTCTTATATGTTTACTTATAGATTAGCTTCTTTTCCAAATTTTGGTGTAACTTTTGGAAGTTTTTATAGACATATTCCAGTAGCAATTCAAGATACAACTTTTACAAATGTTTTATTATCTAGAGATACAGATGCTGAGGGATATATTTATGGACTAGGATACTTTGATGACTTTAAAAATGCACCAAAAAATAAACTAGTAATTAAAAGAGTTGCTTATACTATGGGAACTTTAGATACTGAAACATTAAATGTTAATAATCGAATGATAGTTACAGGTGAAGCAAGTACAGATACTTTATTTATTGATCTTGGATATAAGTTTTATAACTTCGAATTGTTGGTTAATGGAAGATATATGAAGTCAAACACAGATAACTTCAGTGTTTATACTGTATCAGGAATCAAGCAAGAAGAAATTGCTACCACTGTTTCACTCGCTATGAGATACTAAGGTTAATGGAAAAAATTATTTAATTAATTTTTTCCTTCTTGTTTATACTCTAACTTTCCTGCTACAGACTCTTTTTCATCAATAATTCTTTGAAGTTGAGGTTTTACTTTATCGTATCTATACTGCTCTTTAAATCCTATGATTCTTCCGCCTGATGCATTAGGGTGTCCACCGCCATCAGCCCACTCTTTAGCTATTTGAGACACATCTACTTTATTGTTTGCACGTAAACTCATAGTACCACGGTAACTTACATCTACAATAAAGTCATATTCAGGGTACTTTAGTAAAAAACCGTTACCTATGATCGATGTATTACCAAGTCCGTAACTTAAAAAACCTTTGTAGCCTTTGTAGTATATAGTATGAGTATTTTTTAGCTCACCTAGAAGTTTTACAATATATTTAGTAGCTAGATTATCAAGTGTACCATCAGCATCTATTTTGAAGAAACCTTTTTTAAGTTTATGAATCTCTTCATCTAAAATAATTGGTGCATTTTCATGATCAATGAACTTTGCAGCATCATGAAGTAAAGAGATTTTATAGTTGTTGTCATGATCTGCAAACATTACACGGTTTAACTCTCTCGTCTCAGTTACAAGACGCATACAAACTTTACCCATCTCAAAGTTTTCTTCCTCTTCCATTATCCACAGATCAACGGCATTTACAACATCTACGTATTTTTTCATCCAAGACGGTTCATCTATTTCGTAATTTTCTCTTGCAAAATCGTAAGTTATTTTCGTAGCACATCTTTTAGTATCTAAGTAGTACCAGTCATATTTTTGTGAGCTTGCTTCACCAGTTCCATGATGATCTAAAAGTTGAAGAGTTACACCCTTATTTTCTTCATTGAGCTTACTTACTTGATTATCCAACCATTTTGACTCATCTACAGTTAGGTTAAGGTCAGTTATAAGAATATAAGCTTCTGAATTACTCTCTTTTATAGCTTCAAGTATCATCTCCAGTTTTTGCTTAACTTCTGCACCATAATTTGCATTGTAGTTTTTAATTTCATACGGAGTGTACTTCATAATCAGCTGACAAGAGTAGCCATCCAAATCTATATGCGATAAATGATAAAATATTTTTTTATTCAAATCTTTCCTTATTGTTCAGGTTGTTGTATTATTGAAATAGAACCAAGTACTTCAAATGTAGCATTTGAATCAATTTCAGCATGTGATAGTGTAATGATATCTAAAGAAAATCTCTCAAAAATCTCAGATATACCTTTTCTTAATGCAGGATCAACTATGATGATCACAGGAGATATGCCGTTTTGTAAAAGCTCAGTAGCTTTTGCACTGGTAGCTTGAATAAGTGCATTTATCTCACCAACATTTAACATTAGGTTTCTAACACCGTCTTGTTCATGAGATTTTTCAAGCATCATCTGCTCACTTGATGTGTCAAATGTGAGTAGTCTTATAACTCCATCATCTCCAGAATACATTTGTGTAATAGTACGAGATAGACGTGAGCGAACTTGTTCAGTTATAAACTCTACATTTTTAGTATATTCCGATACATCGGCAATAGTTTCTAAAATACCAAGCATATCTTTAAGCGGTATTTTCTCATGTAATAATGATTTTAGAATACGTTGAATTAAACCAATTGGTGCAACTTTTAGAACATCATCAACAATAACAGGGAAGTCATTTTTGATCTTGTCAATAAGTGTTTGAACCTCTTGACGAGTAAGAAGATCTTCTGCATTTTTCTTAACAAGTTCACTCATATGAGTAGATATTACTGTTGATGGATCAACAACAGTATAACCGTTTATAATTGCATCTTCTTTATCTTTAGGATCAATCCATAAAGCATCTAGACCAAAAGCAGGCTCTTTTGTAGGATCACCTTGAATTTCACCTGTAGCCATACCACTATCCATAGCTAAGAATTTATCTGGTTGAATAGTTCCATCACCTATTGAAACCCCTTTTAGCAGTATTTGGTACTCTTGAGGTTGAAGGTGCAAGTTATCACGTATACGAACTTGCGGCATTAAAAAGCCAAAGTCAGATGCAATTTTTCGTCTCATTGAACGGATACGTTCTAGAAGATCGCCACCTTGATTAGAATCTGCAAGACGAATAAGCTGATAGCCAAGGGTGAGTTCGAGCATCTCAACTTTTAAGATGTCTTCAAGAGCATTTTCTTCCTCTTTTGCAATCTCTTCGGCAGTTTTCTTAGGTTTAAGAGCGTCTTGCTCTTTTTGCTGCATCTCTTTTGAACCTTTACCAATAGACTTCTCAACGTCAAGTATACTAAGTTCACCTCTTTCATATTTGTAAATTGCCCAGCCTAAAAGTGCAAATAGTATACCTACAAGTCCCATAGATGCAGTTGGAAGTCCAGGTACAAGTGCAAATAAAATCATGATCAGACCAACGATCATAAGTATTTTTGCATTTCCGATCATTTGGTTGATCGTCCCCTCTGCAAAATTATCGCCATCACTAGAACTTCTTGTGATCATAATACCTGTAGCAGTTGAAACTATAAGTGCCGGGATCTGACCAACTAAACCATCACCGATAGTTAAAAGTGTAAAAGTAGATGCAGAATCACTAACAGTCATGTCATGTTGGAAAACACCTATTAGGAATCCACCGATAATATTGATAAGAGTAATGATAATACCAGCAACCGCGTCACCTTTTACGAATTTACTAGACCCATCCATAGCCCCGTAAAAGTTAGCATCTTGAAGAATTTCGGCACGACGTTTTTTTGCTTCTGCATCATCGATTAGTCCGGCATTTAAGTCGGCATCAACCGCCATTTGTTTACCCGGCATTGAATCAAGTACGAATCTTGCAGCAACCTCTGCAACCCTTGTTGAACCTTTTGTAATAACCATAAAGTTAATAAGCACTAGGATTGAGAAAACTATAATACCGATAACGAAATTTCCACCGACAACAAAGTTACCAAAACTTGTAATGATACTACTCACCTGTTCAGGACCTTCGTGACCATGACTTAAAATCATCCTTGTTGTTGCAATATTTAGTGCGAGTCTAAAGAGTGTAACTATAAGTATTAGTGTCGGAAACGTGGTTAGATCTGTAGGTTTGTCTATATATAAAGAGATAAGTATGATCAAAACAGCTATAGACATTGATACTGTCAGGAAAAAATCGAGTGCCGCAGATGGAAGCGGAACAATAATAATAGCTAAAATAGCCATTACAAAAAGTACGACACTTAAATCTTTTTGACCAAGTAAAAAGTTTAAAGTAGTACCGATCTGTTGTCTGGTAGTTAGTTTCTTTGCCAAATGCTTACTCTAAAATATCTTCTAATGTCAGTTCAGATAAAAAACTATCTATCTTACCTTGAAGCTTATTTAAAAAAGGCCATATAGAACACACATTGGCTTTATCAGAAGGGCAGCTACTTTGTGAAGGCGCACAGTCAAATACTGCAGGAGATTTACTCTCTACTGCATTCATAATACTTAACATATCTATTTCACTTGTTTTTTTAGCTAGTGCAAAACCACCGTTTGCACCACGGTATGAAACCAAAATGCCTTCTTTTGCTAAAGATTGAAGAATCTTTGCTAAAAAACTTTTAGGGATACTAAGCTCACGAGAGAGAGTTTCACTATCTTGAGGTGTATCTTGTTTTGACAGTACTATAAGTGATAGAATTGCGTATTCACTAGCTTTTGTAATTAACATCTTATATCTTTTTAAAGTATATTTTTGTAAATTATATCTAAAGAAGTTGAAATTACTATCAATATACAAAAATTTTAGCTATAATTTCGCTTCAACTTTTGTATATATGCAAATAGTTAAAAATTTATTACCATTCAGGAGGCTATTATGGCTTTAGATTCGGCGAAAAAACAAGAGATTATCGCAAAGTATGGTCGTTCAGAGAACGATACAGGTTCAAGTGAAGTTCAAATTGCACTTTTAACAACAAGAATTGCAGAATTAACTGAACACTTAAAAACATTCAAAAAAGATCACTCATCAAGACTTGGTTTACTAAAATTAGTTGGTCAACGTCGTCGTTTAATGAAATATTTCAAGAAAACGGATAAAGAAGCTTATACTAAATTAGTTGAGAGCTTAAAAATTAGAGATAATATATAATTTATTTTCTAAAAATAAAAGCCTGATTTTCAGGCTTTTTATCCTCGTAGACCCCTCGATAAACTAAAATCATGAATCAGCATTTCTCTATTGACAACTTTGAAAAAATTAAAGAGTTTATTTATAGAAAAACAGGTATCTCTATAGATTATAAAACATCTTATAAAAAATTAAATGATCATATTAAAGATTTTAAAGATTATTTTTTTAAACTCCGTTTTGATGATGAAAATGGAATTGAGTTTCAAAAACTAATCAATTTAATTACAAATAATGATACATACTTTTACCGTGAAAAAGAGCAGTTTGAAATTTTAGTTAAATATATATTGCCAGAACTAGATAAGATAGTTCCAAAATCAAAACCTATTCGAATACTCTCAGCACCATGTTCAAGTGGTGAAGAGGTTTATTCAATACTTATATATATACTTGAAAAATCTGATATTCTAAAAGATAGAAAAATTGAAATTATCGGTGCTGATATAAATTCAGATATAATCCAAAAAGCTTATAACGGAGTGTATAACGATAAGTCTATGGAACTTTTGCCTGCAGATGTGCGTACGAGTTATTTTACAAAAATTACAGATGGGTATAAAGTAGATGAAAATCTAAAAAAATATGTAGATTTTAAAACACTTAATCTGTTTGATAAAGATGAGATAGTTGAACTTGGAAAATTTGACCTTATTCTCTCAAGGAATATGTTAGTACATTTTGATGAGATCTCTAGAAAAGCTATGGCTATGAACTTTTATGAAATCCTCAATGATAATGGATTTATTTTATTAGGGGATGCTGAGCATATGAGTAGAATTGTACCTATTTTTAATACCACTAAAATAGACGGTGTATTTGTACATAAAAAATAGAGATATTATAAAAATATCTCTATTGCACGTTCAAGGTCCTCTTCAGTATCAATTCCAAATCCTGTAGAAGCAACTTTTACCATAGATATTTTTTTACCGTGGTAAATAGCACGAAGCTGCTCAAGTTTTTCTATATCTTCTATAGGTGCATCGCTTAGATTACAAAAGTCGTGTAAACTTTTTTTACTAAAACCGTATATACCGATATGTCCAAAATATGTAGCTCCGCCACCGCGGTTATATGGTATAAGTGAACGTGAAAAATAGATAGCATTATCAGCATCGTCAAGTACAACTTTTACAAGGTTTGGATCTTCTGCAGCTTCAGCATTTATGGCATTGTAACAACTTCCCATTACAAAATCTTCTTTGTTTTTTTGAAGAGATTTTAGCCTTGTAATTAAAGATTCTACAACTTCAGGTTCTATAAAAGGTTCATCTGCTTGAACATTAATGATGAGTTCATCGTCTGCTACACCTGCTATATTTGCACACTCATTTATACGATCAGTACCGCTTTTATGAGTAGTTGATGTTAGTTTTGCTTCAATCCCGTATTCTTTACAAACAGCGATTATTTTCTCATCATCAGCTGCTACTACGACACGGTCTAAATGCTCGACTCTTTTTGCTGTACGAACCACCATTGGAAGTCCTCCGATATCTGCTAAAACCTTTTGTGGAAATCTTGTAGATGCAAGACGTGCAGGAATAATTATCATTTTTAATAGCCTTTGGATATAATTGCACAATTATATCAAAGAGGAGATTAAATGGTTCTATATCAGCCTGAATCAGGATACTGTTTTAACAGCGATTCTGTATTTTTGTATGATTTTATAGATTCGTTTAACCCCAAGGGTGATATGCTTGATGTAGGTGCTGGTAGCGGGATAGTTGGATTGTTATGTGCAAAAGATAATAATAAGATAAAATTAGAAGCTATAGAGAAACAAGAAGAGTTCTTAAAGTATGCAAAAAAAAATGCACTGGAGAACAATATAGACTATAAACTTTACCATGGTGATTTTGTTGAGTACAAATTTGAGAAAAAATATGATTATATAATTTCCAATCCACCATTTTATCATCATAAAAGTACAAAGAGTGATAACGAAATGTTATTTAATGCTCGCTATAATATCAATCTACCTTTAGATAAGTTTTTTAAAAAGGTATCACAAGTTCTAAAACCAAAGTCACATTTCATATTTTGTTATGATGCTTTGCATTTTGGTGAGATATGTGCAGAGCTTGCAAAAGTTAAAATGAGAGTAGTAGACGTACAGTTTGTACACCCAAAAATAGACAGGGCTGCATCTATTGTTCTAGTGCATGCAAGAAATGGCTCAAACGCTCTCATGAAGGTTCATGAACCTTTTATAAGTTTTGAGGGTGACGAGTTTTCAGACAAAGCAAAAGAGATATATAAAAAAGCGGGTACAGAAAGTTTAAAATGTCAGTTATAAAAAAAGAGGGATTCAATTTTACTTTTAACCCAAACGCTTGCAGTGAGTGTAAAGCTAGATGCTGTAGAGGCGAGAGCGGTTATATTTATGTAACTAAAACAGAAGCTACTGCAATATGTGAGTATTTAGATATTGATATGAGAGAACTTGTAGAGACATATCTTTTTAAAAAAGGTTATAAATACTCTATAAAAGAGAGAGTTGTAGGTGAAGAGCATGAGTGTATTTTTTATGATTCTGAGATAAACGGCTGCGGTATTTACGAAGCAAGACCTACACAGTGCAGAACTTTTCCGTTTTGGGATTATTTTAAAAACAGAGTTGATGAATTAAAAGATGAATGTCCGGGTATATCAGATGTATAAAGTTTTATTCTCTTTAGTAATGTTAATTTTCTTTAGTGGATGTTTTGGTGTATCTCCACAGGTCATAAATCCGAGTGAAAAGGTTTTTGAAGAGGAAGATATACTTATAATGATGGCACTTAGGGCTGAGCAGGTAAAAAGCTATGAAGCAGCATCCAGTGCTTTTAACGAGCTTTATGAACATTCATCAAAAAAAGAGTACCTTTACAGATCGCTTCAAAACGATCTACATCAGAAAAAATTTGAAAGAGTTATTAAAAGAGTTGATGAGGAACTTGATGAAAGTTTTGATGATTTTTATTTAGTCCGTATAAAAATTCTGGCTTTAATAAATATGTCTAAATTGGAAGAGGCTAAAGAGATAGCCCTTATACTGGTAGATAAGTCACAAAATATAAACGACTATATACTTGTAAGCGATATATATGTAAAACTATCAAAATACGATACTGCACTGAAATATTTAGAAGGTGCATACGCTAAAGATTATAATGAGAAAATTTTAGATAAAATTGCGATTATTCTTTATGTAAATCTAGAGCGAAAAAAAGATGCTATTGCGCATCTTGAAACTCATGCCAAAGTTCACGGTTGTTCTAAAATTATTTGTACTAGACTTATTAGCATTTATAGTAATGAAAACGATATAGATGCTTTGCTAAGAGTATATTTGAAGCTGTATGAGATAGATAAAAGTGAACAGGTCGCACAAAAAATAGTTCAGATATATGGTTATACAAAAGATTACATAAATTTAATAGCTTTTTTAGAAGAGAATCAAAATGATGATAGACTTCTTTTGCAGATGTATACGCAGGTTAAAAACTATGCTAAAGCCGCACCTTTAGCACAAAAGCTTTACGATAAAACTGCGGAAATTTCTTATCTTGGTCAAAGTGCCATATTTGAGTATGAGGCATCTAAAGATAAAGAAGACAAAAATATGCACAAAAGTGTAATAGAGAAGCTGAAACAAGTTGTGCAAATTGAACCAAAAGCACTCTATTTTAACTATTTGGGATATCTTTTGATAGATCATTCAATAGATGTTAAAGCAGGACTAGGCTATATTGAAAAAGCCTTGCAGGAACAACCGGATTCAGTTTTTTATCTTGATTCCAAAGCATGGGGTTTTTATAAACTCGGTGAATGTAAAAAAGCTTTTAAAATTATGAAAAGAATTGTAAAAATGGATGGCGGGGACGAAAAAGAGGTTCAAGACCATTATAAAACTATAAAGAGATGTTTAAAAACTAAGAAAGGTAAAAATTGATTTTAGACGATATTATTAAAAAGACAAAAGAGGATTTAGAAAAAAGAGAAAAAGAGTTCTCTCTTGATTGGTTAGGTCGATCTTTAGCATTTAACGCAAGACAACCTCGTGATGTAATCCCTTATTTAAAAGCAACAGAAGAAGATCCATATAGAATCATTTCAGAAGTAAAAAAAGCTTCCCCTTCAAAAGGTGTTATTCGTGAAGATTTTGATCCTTTAGCTATAGCACAAAATTATGAAAAAGGTGGAGCAAGCGCAATATCCGTTTTAACTGAACCACACTTTTTTCAAGGTGATCTGGAATATTTAGCAGGGATTAGAAGATATGTAAGTATCCCTCTTTTAAGAAAAGACTTTATAGTATCAAAATATCAGATTTTAGAAGCTTTAGTTTACGGTGCTGATTTTATTTTATTAATAGCTGCAGCACTTAGCAAGGGAGAGTTAAAAGAGCTTTTAAACTATGCAAGACACTTGGGTATGGAGGCTTTAGTTGAGGTTCATGATAAAACAGACTTGGTCAAAGCTATATATGCAGGAAGTGATATTATAGGAATAAACCATAGAAATCTTCAAACTTTTGAGATGAATATGAATTTAAGCTATGAACTAATTCCACTTATTCCTAATGGTAAAATTATTGTAGCTGAGAGTGGTATTTATGAACATGGTCAGCTTGAAGATTTATCAAAAGCAGGAGTTGATGCTTTCTTGGTTGGTGAGTCTTTAATGCGTCAAGAAAATGAAGAGGAAGCTTTAAGAAAGTTAAAGTTTGGTTAGCCTAAGCTAACAAACTTTTAACGCACTCGTTAATACGTTTACCATCAGCCTTTCCGGCTAATTCTTTTGAAGCAGTTCCCATCACTTTACCCATATCTTTCATACTTTGGGCTCCGACATTTGCAATGATAGTTTTTAATGCACCCTCTAACTCTTCATCACTAAGTTGTTTTGGAAGATAAATTTCATATACATCTATTTCACTTTGCTCTTTATCTACCAGATCTTGGCGATCAGCTTTTTGATATTGTTCTATAGAGTCATTTCTGCTTTTTACCTGTTTTTGTATAATTTTTATTACATCATCATCAGTTAATTCTTTTCTTTCATCTACTTCTATTTGTTTAAATGCTGATGTTAGAAGACGTAGAGCATCTCTTTTTTTTACATCTTTTGCTTTCATGGCCTCTTTTAAATCTTGGTTGATTTTTTCTCTTAAACTCATTGAAATCCTTTGGAACTAAAGTTGCTAGGAATTATATCTAAATAATAAGACAGGTAAAGAAAAAATATGATCAGACAATTTTTAACGATTTTGATACCAATTTATGCTATACTTTTTTTGAACGGATGTACAGCTGATTTAATGAAACCAGAGATAGATTTTGAACCACCAAAATACGTAGAACAAATGCCTCCAAAAGAGGACAAACAGGACTTTATATCTACAGGCAGTATTTTTGGTCAAGGTGATAACCCTTTGTTTTCAGATCATAAGGCTATGCATGTGAACGATATAGTAACAGTGGAAATATCTGAAGCAGCTGCGGCTTCTAGCAGTGGTTCTAAAGATTTAAGTAAAAATGACAGTACAGGCTTAGGTGGTGGTCTTTTTGCAACAAACACCAGTACAAGCGGAAAAGTTAATAAATACATAGGAAAAATGAACAACTTGGCCGATGTCGGTTTTACATCTACATCTGAGAATGCTTTTCAAGGTAGCGGTAGTGCTACAAAAGATGCGTCTTTTAACACTACAATATCTGCGAGAATAGTAAAAGTTATGAAAAACGGAAACTATTTTATATCTGGAAAAAGAGAGATACTTGTAGATGATCAGAAGCAGATTATTCAAATCAGCGGAGTTATTCGTCCATATGATATTGACCAATATAACAACATTAATTCTTCACAGATTAGTGATGCAAAAATATTATATAAAACAGAGGGGGATATAGATCGTGCAACAGAACAAGGATGGGGTACACAAATTATTCAAGCAGTTTGGCCTTTTTAGTTTAACACTAGCACTAAGTTCATCACTTTTAAGTGCTGGTTCATTTGAGGACTTTAAACGTTCTCAAGCTGAAAGTTTTAAAAAATATAAAGATGAAAGAGACGTAGCTTTTAACAAGTTTTTAAAAGCACAATGGAAAGCATATAACGCTCATAAAGGTGTAAAGGTTTATGAAGAACCAAAGCCTGAAAAAATTCCCGCTGCAAAACCAAAAGAGATTGAAAAAGTCGGTCCTCTTGTTCATATTAAAGTTCCTAAGGTTGTAAAAAAAGTTCAACCAATGCCTATGCCAAAAGTTGAACCAAAACCTGTAATTCAACCAAAACCTAAGGTTGTTGAAAAAACTATTGAGCAGCCAAAAGAAAAAATCATTGAAAAGGTTATTGTAATTCCGACTCCTGAAGTTGAAAAGCCTGTAGAAGTTGTAAAAAAAGATATTAACTTTGATTTTTTTGGTACATCTGTAGGTTTTAATATTTCACAAGGTTTAAAAGATGCGAACTTTTATCCTACAAATCAAACAGGTATTGCAAACTATTTTGATAAAGTAGCTTCTAGTGAGTACAAAGGCTTAATTGAAGATGTACAAGAACTTCAAAAAGAGTTGAGTTTAAATGACTGGGGGGTATATCTATTAGTAAATGAGTTATCAAAAAAAGTTTATTCAGATAACGATAATTCAAAGCTACTTGCATGGTTTATATTTAATAAATTAGGTTATGCAGTTAAGGTAGGTTTAGCTAATAAACATGTTGTTCTTCTGCATTTTGCAGACAAAATAATATACTCGACTCCAAACTATAGTTTTGGTAAAAACAAATTCTATGTAGTATCAAACTATGCTAAAGGGAGTGTAGGTAGATTATATTCTTATGAACAAAATTATCCTGGAAGTGATAAACCTCTAGACTTATCACTAGACAAACTTCCAAGTTTGGCAGAAAATTTAAAGTCAAAAGAGTTAGGCTTTAAAGGTTTAGGAGATGAATTTAAAGTCTCAATAAACTACAATAAAAATTTGATTGATTTTATGGGTACTTATCCTCAAGCTGATTATGAAACTTTTTTCAATGCACCTTTAGAAGATGCTACGTTTGCTCAGTTAGCTGAAGCTATCAAAAAACATGTTGATGGAAAGAAGATGAGTGAAGCTTTAAATTTTGTGCTTCATTTTGTGCAAAAATCGTTTAAGTACGAAATGGATAATCAACAATTTGGACGTGAAAAAGTTATGTTCGCACAGGAAACACTTTATTATGATAAGTCTGACTGTGAAGATAGAGCGGTGCTTTTCTCAAAACTTGTTAAAAAACTTTTTGGAGTAAACGTAGTTGGTGTAAAATATAAAGACCATATGGCAACTGCACTTTATATCCCAATGGATGGTGATTATGTAAAAGCAGGTTCTAAAAAATTTGTATTAGCTGATCCAACTTATATAAACTCTAGTATAGGTCAGAGCATGCCAAAATATAAACCTAAAAAGCCGGAATCATTTATCGTGGTTAAAAAATAGTCACTTTTTGTGATATTTTTATCACAATTTTAGGCATAATATTATCTTATAAAGATTCGATTAAGATGTTAGAAGGTACTATTGATGAATTTAATTTCAAATGGTACTTCAGACTAATGGATTAATAAGGGGATAAGATATGGCAGAATATGTACTTAAAAGTGACGATTTTTTAGTATCTCAAACAGATGCTAGAGGAAAGATAATATTTGCAAATGATGATTTTTGCAAAATAGCAGACTACACTATAAGTGAATTGATAGGAAAACCTCATAGTATTGTAAGACACCCCGATATGCCAAAAGATGCATTTAAAAGTCTTTGGGATGTGGTTAATCAGGGCAAAGTGTGGACAGGTTACGTAAAAAACAAAACTAAAAGTGGTGATTTTTACTGGGTGTTTGCAACCGTATATCCTATGAAAGATCCGCATACAGGTGAAACAACTTATATGTCATGCAGAAGGAAGCCTTCAAAAGAAGAGATTGAAGATGCAGAATCACTGTATAAGACAATGAGTTAGAAAGCCGATGAGTAACTTTCAAAAAAATATAATAATCACTTTATTATTTACCATTACTCTTGTTTCCATGTTTTTAATGGAATCAAACATAGTACCTGCAGTTTTACTTATTATGACTTTTATATTAGTTGTAGTTTTATATAACCAAAGTGGAAGTGATTCATTGGCTTATATTGATCAAAAAAGAATCGAGTTAATCGAATTAATGGAGTTTAAGAGAAATAAAATTTCGTTAAATAAAGAAACGACAAATGAATCTGAAAAAAACTTCAATAAAATAGTGATGACTTATCAAGAAGCAGTTTTATCAGATACTCGTGTTGCAGGTGAAATGACTCTTCTTGCAGATAAGGTTTCAAAAGGTCATATGAGTTGTAGAGTTGTTGCAGACAGTAAGACTCCTTATGTACATGCTCTAAGAAATTCCATGAATAACTTAATGGACTCTGCAGAGGGAAATTTAGATAATGCAATAGCTACACTAAAAAGGTTTGCTGAAGGTGATTTTGGCGCTAGAAGTGAAGTGAAAGTTGAAGCTAAAATGGCTGAACTTTTAAGTAATATTAACTCATTAGGTGAAGCTCTGCAAAATATGGAACAGCAAAATGAACAAAGTAAAAATCATATACTTGAGACTTCAAATGAGTTAAATGCAACTATTGATGAGATTACAAATACTACTATTATAGAGTTAAAAGATATGGTTAATCATACGGTTGATAGGGTATATGGTGTGTCTGATAGTGAAAATGAACTGGTTGATAATCTTCAAACATTAGTTAGTAATGCAAATGAAACTAAAGAGATATTAGCTACTATAGGTGATATAGCAGACCAAACAAACTTACTTGCATTAAATGCTGCTATTGAAGCTGCACGTGCCGGTGAACACGGTCGTGGATTTGCGGTAGTTGCCGATGAAGTTAGAAAGCTTGCTGAACGTACACAAAAATCTCTTGCTGAGACTTCAGCTACAACAAACGTATTGATTCAGTCTATCTCCGATAGTTCTATGGCATTAAATGCTAATGCAAAAGAGATTAATGATGTTTCTGATGAGATAAATAATGTTAGTGATAAAATGGATGAGATTATTGCTACGTTAAATGGTTTAGCAAATAAATAAAAAATATCTTTCTTTTTGGTAGCCGAATGGCTACCTTTTTTCTAAAATTATCTTAATAGTTATAAGCAACTTTGTAAGTTGGATCGTCTACTTCGTATGAACAGTGTGGGCCCGCTTGTTTTAAAATAGCTTTACAGTCTTTACTTAGATGACGAAGTAGTAGGTTTTTACCTGCATCTTGGTATTTTTTGGTTAGAGCATCAATCGCTTCTACACCTGAACTATCCATAACCCTTGCATTTTTGAAGTTGATAACAACTTTTGGAGGGTCATTTGGTACATCAAAGTTGTCTCCAAACGTTGTAGCACTACCAAAGAACAGTGGACCATCAAGCTCGTACACTTTTGTTCCATCAGCTTCTACATTACTTTTTGCATAGATCCTAGCGTGCTTCCATGCAAATACAAGTGCAGAGATAATTACACCAGCAATTACGGCTACTGCAAGATCTTCTACTACAGTAATAACTGTAACAATTACCATTACAAAAGCATCGCTCCTTGGCATATGTTTTATATGAGAGAAGCTTGACCATTCAAATGTTCCAATACTAACCATAAACATAATTCCAACTAAAACCGCAACAGGAATAATGTTTAATATGTCTGTCAGAGATACTACAAGTATTAATAGCCCCACAGCTGCCGTAAATGATGAGAGACGTCCAAGACCGCCTGAAGTATAGTTGATAATACTCTGACCAATCATTGCACATCCAGCCATACCGCCAAACATACCACACGTAACATTACCTGTACCTTGAGCTATACACTCTTTATTTGCACTACCTCTAGTTTCACTCATCTCATCTAAAACACTAAGTGTAAGAAGTGACTCAATAAGACCTACTAGTGCTACTATAACTGCATAAGGTAAAACCATAAAAATAGCATCTATATTAAATATATGTTCTGGAAAGATGAAAGATGGCAGTTGTCCAGCAAATTTGCTTAAGTCCGTTAGTTGACCTACTAAAAGAGTATTTGTACCTGTAAAATAAACAGCTAGAGTAATAAGAACAATTGCTACAAGACCAGATGGTACCGCTTTTGTGAACTTAGGTAAGAAGTACATAATAAGCATCGTTACAAAAACAAGTACATACATCATGCTCCCTTGACCTTCAAAGAACTTAAACTGAGCAGATGCTATAACAATAGCTAAACCGTTTACAAAACCATACATTGCAGGTTGCGGAACAAGACGGATGAACTTACCTAGTTTAAGTGCACCGATTGTTATTTGTATAAGCCCTGCTAAAATAGTAGCTAAAAGTATATAATGAAGCACTCCCATTGCTAATGCTTCACCTTCGAGCCCTGTAGCTTTTAGCATTGTATTTGCCTCAAGACTAAGCCCGACTAAAACTACAGCTACAGCTCCTGTAGCACCTGAGATCATACCAGGTTTACCACCGATAAGTGCAGTAATCAGACCTAGTATAAAAGCAGTATAAAGTCCAACTATAGGGCTAACTTCAGCAATAAAGCTAAACGCTATAGCTTCAGGAACTAGTGCTACTGCAACAACAAGACCTGATAATATGTCGTTTTTTACATTTGATGTGTCATATTTTCTTATATCAAACAAGTTTTTACCTTTTAAAGCAGGGTATTTAAAAATTTTGGAATTATATCTAATTAGTTATGAAGATTAGCTTGTCTATGATAAAATGGTTATATTAGTAAAATCAATACAAAGGTTGAAAAATGCAAGAGAGTGCAACACAAAAAGATCTGGCAAACCGTGTAGATGAGATTAGGGGAGAGCTGGAGCTATTATTTAAGTCAAACCTAAAAATAACGGACTGGAATGTCCCTGAAGCAGATGATCAAAATGCTGCAGAGATATTAGTAGCTATTCTAGAAGAGAAGCTGGCTGAAATAAAAGAAGACGTTAAAAATAGAAAATACGAGAACTATTAACAGTATCTTTATACAATCTTTTCCCTTTCTAATTGAGCAACAATAGCTTTTATCTGTCTTCTATGGATAAAGGTGTGCATAAACATAAAAACACTCCATTGGAAATTATTAAATTCAATAAACCAAGGATGTTTCTTTGTAGCAATTGATTGTTCTTTAGAAAGATTGTTTATGAAATTTTCATACTTATGTGAAAATGCAAGAAGATCTTTTAGAGAGTTTTGTTTATTTTCAAATGGCTTAACCCCTTCAACAGTTATCTCTTTTTCAAATTCCTTCTCTTTTGATAGTGTATCTATAACACTCATAATCCCATAACCTGTAATTGTAAGATGCTCTAAAACCATATTTACAGAAAATTGCCTGCTGTGATCTTCAATAGCAAATGTCCTATCTATAATGGTCTTTTGTTGCAGAGCTTTATCTTCTAAAGAGATGATCAGTTTTGTAATCTTTTGTATTTCCTTTTTATACATATATAGTGCACTATTCCAAGTGAATATATTACTTGTAAGTGGTACAAGTATATTTTTAATAAAAAGACGTTCAATATTTGGTAATCCGCTGCCTGCTTTTTGAAGTTCCATAAGTATCCTTACTTAAAATATATAAACATATTAAGTTAAAAAATATAAAAAAATACTTAAAAATAGAGTAATTACTCTAAAAAATAGAATATTTGTAGAATTAATACTCTAGATACGATATAATTTTATATGCAAAATAAAAAACGCTCACTTACAAAAGAGAAAATAAAAAATGCCGCTATAGAGCTTTTCAATACAAAAGAAACAATCTCGATCACCACAAATCATATTGCAAAAGAAGCCGGTATATCAAGCGGTAATCTTTATTACCACTATAAAAATAAAGAGGAGATCATAAGAGATATATATTCCGATATGTCGGCACGTTTTGAATCTTTTAATAGTTTTGAGCAAATACTGATAAGTGAGAACCCATTAAAAGAGCTCTCAGAGATGTTTGACAAATATGGTGATATGTTTTGGGATTATAGGTTTTTAATGAGAGATTCAGCTTTACTTATGGCACTGGATCCAGAATTAAAGTCCATGTTTGCAAAAAATCAGGAAAAAAGAATTTTGCAGATTGAAGGTCTTTTAAAATATCTGATCTCTCAAGAAATTTTAGAGGGTATATCTGCTGAGCAGTTAAATATGAGAGCGAAAATGCATTGGTTCATATCTGCATACTGGCAAATTTTTGCTTCGACAAGAGGTGAAGTAACGAAGGACTCAATAAAAGAAGCCAAAGAGATGATCTTTGAGCTTCATATATTCCCATTCCTTTCACAAAAGGGAAAAGGTTTAATGAAAGAGGCTAAATCTCATTAAGCTTGAAGAGAGTTTAGTTGTTCCTCTACTTTTGCTTTTTTAGCTTCTGCATCAGCTAATTGTTCACGATTCTTAGCTAGTACATCTTCTGGAGCATTGGCTACGAATTTTTCATTATTTAGCATACCGCTAAGTTTTCCAATCTCTTTATCTAACTTCTCGTTTTGTTTAGTCAGTTTGTTGATGATCGGTGTTAAGTCGATAGAATCAGTCGGTATAAAAGTCTCACATTTATCTGCAATGTCACTTACCGCATCTTCAATTTTGCTATCTGTGAAGATTAGTTCTTTTTCAACTTTAGCAAGTTTCATTATAAACGGCTTCATAGTCTCTTTATCTTCATCGCTCATGCCATCAACTTTTACATAAGCTTTGTCTATTTTCTGGTTAGCCATATCTACTAAAACTTTTGCACGACGGATCGATACGATCGCATCCATAATGATCTCGAACTTATCTTCCTCTTTACGTCTTTTAGTTTTGTAAGGGTACTCTTTGATCATTATAGATTCGTCACTATCTAAGTTTGTTCCGCTTAACTCGTGGTAAAGGTACTCTGTAACAAACGGCATAAATGGGTGAAGAAGTTTCATAGACTCTTTAAATACAGCACCAAGTTCTACAATGGCACCTTTATCAGCTTTAGAAAGCTCAATTCCCCAGTCACAGAATTCATTCCAGATAAATCTATAGATAACTGTAGCTGCATCGTTAAATTTGTACTCATCTAATGCTTCACGAACCTCTTTTGTAGCTTGGTTAAGACGAGATGCCATATACTTACCAAGGTCTGTTTTTAAACATAGTCCTGCTAAATCAGGGAAAGTGTCAACATTCATCTGAAGGTATTTACTTGCATTGTAAAGCTTGTTTGTAAAGTTACGATTTAGTTGAAGCTTTTCTTCACTCATACGGATATCACGACCCTGAGCTGCTGAAATTGCAAGTGTAAAACGTAAGATATCAGCCGAGTATTTATTAACCATATCAAGAGGATCAATTACGTTACCCTTAGATTTAGACATCTTCTGACCATTCTCATCACGTACTAGTGCGTGTAGATAGATGTGGTTAAATGGGAGTTCACCCATAAAAGATTCACCCATCATCATCATTCTGGCAACCCAGAAGAAAAGGATGTCAAAACCTGTAATTAAAAGAGCATTTGGATAAAACTCTTTTAGATCTTCTGATTTAAACAGTTTGTCCATCTCAGTATCGCCGTTACCCCATCCAAGAGTTGAGAAAGGCCATAGAGCTGATGAGAACCAAGTATCAAGCACGTCAGGATCTTGGCGTACATTTTTAGATGCACATTTTGGACATACATCTTCTGAGTCTTCTAGAGAAGCCCACTCATGATCACAATCATCACAGTAAAATACCGGAATTTGGTGTCCCCACCAAAGCTGACGAGATATACACCAGTCACGAAGATCACCCATCCAAGAGTTGTATGAGTTGATCCAGTGTGGTGGGAAGAATTTTGCTTCACCGTTGTTTGTCTTTTTGATAGAACTGTCAGCTACTTCATTTCTTACAAACCATTGTTTAGAGATGTAAGGCTCAACTACGTTTTTACATCTGTAACAGTGTCCTACTTGGTGTTTATGATCTTCTATTTTAACCATAAAACCTTCTTCTTCAAGGCGTTTTACAATTACATCACGTGCTTCAAGACGTTCTAAACCTTTAAACTCACCTGCATAGTCGTTTAGAATACCTTTTTCATCAAATACAGTTATAAACTCTAAGTCGTGACGCTTTCCAACTTCGTAGTCGTTTTGGTCATGCGCAGGTGTAACCTTAACAACACCAGTTCCAAATTCCATATCAACATGTTCATCAGCGATTATGCTTACTTCACGATCAAGTAACGGCAGTTTGATTTTTTTACCGATTAGAGCTTTATAGCGCTCATCTTCAGGGTGAACCATAACAGCAGTATCACCAAAATATGTCTCAGGTCTTGTTGTAGCTACTTCAACATGACCGCTTCCATCGGCAAACGGATAGATGATGTGGTAAAACTTACCGTCAGTATCTTCGTGTTCAACTTCGATATCACTTAATGCACCATCGTGTGTACACCAGTTAACCATATAGTTCCCACGAACAATAAGACCTTTGTTATATAGGTGAACAAATGCTTCTTTAACTGATTTTTGAAGACCCTCATCCATAGTAAAACGCTCGCGCTCCCAAGCAGGTGATACACCCATTTTACGAAGCTGATCAGTCATAATTCCAGCAGATTCTTCTTTCCAAGCCCATGCACGCTCTAAAAATGCTTCACGACCAATCTCTTCTTTTGTAGTGCCTTCAGCTAAAAGTTGTTTTTCAACAACGTTTTGAGTAGCGATACCTGCATGGTCAGTTCCAGGCTGCCATAGAGTTTTATACCCGTCCATACGTTTATAACGAGTGATGATGTCCTGTAGTGTAAATGTTAGTGCATGACCGATGTGCAGACGGCCTGTTACATTAGGTGGTGGCATCATGATTGCGAAATTTTTGTTCTCTTTTTGAATCTCTTTATTTCCATCAATCTCGAAGTATTTTCTATCTTCCCAAATTTTGTAATATCTATTTTCTATCTCTTGTGGGTTGTAGCCGTTTGACATATTCTTTTAGCCTTAATTATGTTATTAAAATTTCGCGATTATATCTAAAAGTAGGTGAGCTCTAGCTTAGATACTCGCTTTGAGTTAAGTTATGAAATATTATGATAAAATATATCCTATGAAGAAATATAATCTAACAAACCTTTTATTGGCAAATATAGATGTTAAAACCTACGAGCCTATTTATAGAAAAATGGTTCTTCTTTATATCATTTTACTGGCTACTATAGTTGGTTTTGGATTATTTTCTGTTTTAAACATGTTTGTTTTAAACAACTACTTTGTGTCTATTTTAAATTTTATATCATTTTTAATTGTAGCGTATGCATTTTATCACCTAAGAAAGACAGGTACTATAGAACTTGTTTCAAATATAGTTACTGCAAATATTTTTATTTTTTTACTATTGTTGGTGTATTTTCAAGAGGGTAAGGACTTTACTTTTATATGGACAATATTTCTTCCAATAACGGCTATACTTTTAAACGGAAGTAAAAAAGGTACATTATACAGTGCAGTGTTTTATCTTATATTCTTTAGTATGGCTTATAGCGGCATAAATGTTTGGCAGGATGGACATTGGACAAGTGTCAGTTTTATCCGTTTAATATTTGCAAGTTTGATACTTGTTTATGTTCTTTATCTAATTGAACAAAGTTTTGAAAAATCATATATAGCGCTAGAGGAAACAAGAAGTAAAGAAAAAGAGTATCTTGAACAGTTACATCAAATTTCAATTACTGATCATTTAACAGGTCTTTACAACAGAAGAGAGTTAAACAGCATATTTCAATCAACTTTTGAAATGGCAAAAAGCAGTGAAAAATATTTCGCTTTTTTTATTTTAGATTTGGATTATTTTAAAGAGTATAACGACAACTACGGTCATCATAAGGGTGATCAGGTCTTGATTGAAATTGGAGCTGTTTTAAAGAAAAATCTGCGCAGAGGGATCGACAATGTTTTTAGATTAGGCGGAGAAGAGTTCTCTGGTTTTTTAGTTTCAGATTCTGAGGAGAATATATTCAACTATATTGAAAAAATTCGTAAAGATATTGAAGAGTTGAAAATAGTCCATGCTAAAAACCCTCATAAGTTTGTTACTGCATCTTTTGGTGTATCTGTAATTAAAAAGTATAACATCATAGATTTTGACTTTATTTATAAAGTAGCAGATGAGTTTTTATATGAGGCTAAAGATGCCGGCAGAAATACAATAAAAGGCTCTATTGTAGACTTTTCATGTGAAATATAATTAGACATTAATAATTAAGTCTTTTCATCTCCTCTTTGTTTTCATACATTTTTTTATCTGCATCTTCTAAAATATTTGAAAAAACATCATCTATTTTAAATTGAGATATACCGATTGAAAAACTAACTTTAAACTCACCGTCTTTTGCTTTTAATCTTTTGTTTGTTACAAAGTCATTGATTTTGGTTATTCTTGAAAAAACATCTTTGAGTTCTGTTTGTTCATCAAAAAATATTAAAAATTCATCTCCTCCGTATCTTATAACGTCACCTTTTGTTTTTTTAAGGTTGTTTGCAATAAATATAAGTACTTTGTCACCTACGGCATGTCCATGAGTGTCATTAATATCTTTAAATGCATTTATATCTATAATTACTATCGTACCGCCTGAAGTAAAGTTATCATCATCTTGGTGAAGGTAATGATCTCTTAACCATTTTCTGTTGTAAGCACCTGTTAGCTCATCTTTATAAGCGATCTCTCTCAGACTTTCTATTTCACGTTTAAGTTGCTCTGTTTCTTCTAAAACCTTACCCAAACTTTTTTCGTCTTTTTGTTTAATTGCATCGATAGCTTTTGATGTAGAGGCACTTAGTTTGATGGCATTTTTACTGTTGTTTTCTCTCATCTCGATTAGATTTCTACATTCTATATCTAAAATTTCCTGAGAGATTTTTACTTCTTCTGAGATATCTAAATGATGAGACTTTGCTTTTTCGTTAAAAACGCTTGTATATACAGAAGGTGTAACTATTGACATAGAGTCTACAGCTTCTAGTGTTTCTTTTGAAATAATTCTTAAAAGTTGTTCATCAGTATTCATTGTATTTTCTTATTATATAGCTATTTACAAGAATTATAGTAGATTAAATTGAATTCAAATTTAAAACTGTATAATTCCGCCATGCCTTTATCACGCCTAAATCAAGAACAATACAATGCTGCAACTTCGAGAGACAATGAGAACCTGATCATAGCCTCAGCCGGTACAGGAAAAACATCTACAATCGTAGGAAGAATTGCATACCTTTTAAACTCTGGCATAAAACCAAATGAGATACTGCTTTTAACTTTTACAAATAAAGCAGCAGCCGAGATGGTGTCGCGTGTTGCTGAGTATTTCGGTAAAGATGTAGCAGGTAAAATAGATGCTGGAACTTTTCATGCGGTAAGCTACAGATGGCTTAAAAAATTTGATAAAAAAGTTGTTCTAAAACAACAGCGTGAGTTAAAAACACTATTTAGAAGTGTGTTTGAGAAACGTTCATTTATGAACATAGATGCAGAAGTTCAGCCATATGGTGGAAACTATCTGTATGATCTTTACTCTTTCTACCAAAATACGGAACTTACTAATGATTTTGAATCTTGGATCATAGAAAACTACCCTGAACATGAGCTGTTTGCCTTAATATACGCAGATGTAGTTGATGAGTTTGAAAAACTAAAACAAGAGTATGGTTTTGTAAACTTTAACGATCTTCTTTTAAATTTTAGGGATATGTGTAAAACTAAAGACCTTGGCTACAAAGAAGTTCTTGTAGATGAGTACCAAGATACAAACGCGCTTCAAGGAACGATCATAGATGCTATGAATCCTCCGTCACTCTTTTGTGTCGGTGATTATGATCAGAGTATATATGCATTTAACGGAGCAGATATAACGATCATCGGATCGTTTAATACAAAGTTTCCTCAGGCTAAGGTTCATACTTTAACTAAGAACTACCGTTCATCTCCGCTTATTCTATCTCTTGCATCTAAGGTGATCGAACATAATGAGCGCATCTATCCAAAGCAGCTTGAAGTAACAAGACAAGGTAACTTTGAGTCTCCTAAACTTTTAGCATATGATGAGCTTTTTGATCAGTACCATGCTATAGCCACAAAAATACGTGACACTCAGACACCTCATGAAGATATTGCCGTGATCTTTAGAAACAATTCAACGGCTGATGGGATCGAAGTTGGTTTAAGAGAACTTGGAATAGGGTGTAAAAGAAAGGGCGGTACAAGCTTTTTTGATGCACGTGAAGTTAAAGCAGTACTTGATCTCTATACTCTTTTAGTAAATGAATCTGATATGATGGCTTTTATACATGTATTTGAGTTTGTTAGAGGTATAGGTTCAGCCATGGCCAAAGAGATGTATTTGGCTTTAAAAAATGTTGGTAACGGTAGCATGATTTACGGTCTTTATGCACCAGATGAATCTATAAAAAATCCTTTTGAAAAGCGTAAGTTAAACCATCAGTTAGGATTGTTTGATGACTTTTTAGAACTGGGTGCCGTTGGTAAATTTGCAAAGCTCGGGTTTGAAGCAAAGTTTATGAAAAACCCTGTGTTAAAACACCCAAAACTTACAAAAGATTCGGCTACTTTTTTACATAACTTTTATCTGCTATTTCGTAGTTTAAAAGGGATCAAACAGCCAAGAACGATCGTAAAGAAAATATACGAATCCGATCTGTTTGCATATATATCTGACGTGCTTAGTACGAAAAGAGCTACACTTAAAGACGGCACGATTGACGAGAAACAAAAAGCAGACTCAAACACAAAGATAAAGCGAAAAATGCTTCTGCTTGAAGACCTTTCACGCCCGTATGATAACCATGAAAGATTTTTAAATGCAATGATCCTTGGATCATCCGATCTAACGCAAGGGGAGGGTGTAAACCTTCTTAGCGTTCACGCTTCTAAAGGGCTTGAGTACAAAGAAGTTTACGTGATTGATCTTATGGATGGGCGTTTTCCAAACCGCAAGCTGATGCAAAGAGGCGGAAGTCTTGATGAAGAGAGACGACTTTTTTATGTAGCCGTTACTAGGGCTAAAGATATACTCTACCTAAGCTATGCAAAGTATGACAAGATCAAAAAGACAAACTTTGTAGCGAGTCAGTTTTTATATGAAGCGGGGCTTGTACCTAAAGATGAGAATTACCGTGCACTTATCCAAAAAGAGATGGACAAGATGGATGAAGAAGCTTAAATATATTTAGTCGTAAGTTTTACCTCTATGTTTTAACCAACCGTGAACGTGCCTGTTTTTAGGATCTTTATGTGTCCAATGAATAACGCCGCCTTTATGGTTCCATTCATATTCTCCATAAAACTCCACTGTATCACCAATCTTTAGATTTGAAATACGATTTGATAAATCTATATTATGGGATATAAGCAATGTTTGATTACTCTTTAGTTTTACAATGAACTTTTGATGTCTAGAACCTTTATTATCATCAGGTAATATACGGATAACTGTCCCACTACCTTGAATTTGAAGGTCACTATATTTGTTTTGATAAGCTTGATGAAGCTTTGCATCATTTGCTAATACATTTATAGATATAGCATATAATAAGAATGTGAAAATTAGTATTTTATTTATATATATCATTTCTTTTTATACTCTTCATACGTTTTTGTATTAAGATTTTTTAAACATTCATCAACTGCACTGGCTGGTTTACGATGACAGTCTTGTTTTGCACTGCTTTGCCCACCTTGATACCAAGCTTTATATGTACATCCTGTAAACAAAGCCATAAAAAGAATTATTGGTATAAATATTATAAGTTTTTTTGTATTCATTTTAAGTATTTCCTTATTTCATTTTGTCCAAATAGCATTGTATACTATTTGACTTGATATTATCTAAATTAGTTTTTAAAAAGAAAGCTGCCATTTAAGGTAGTAAGTTTCATCATCCTGAGCCATGACCCCAATTATAAACGAGTTATAGTCGTTTAGTGTATAAGTTAGTGTTGCAGAACTAAACGGATCATAAGAGTCAAAACTATCTATGTAGAGTATTGAGCCGTCTAAAAATATATTAAACGTGTAAGAAAGACTAGCCCCTGCATAAAACTTCGAGTTTGTCATGTTTTGGATGATCTCTGAGTTTAGGTTTGAAAGTATCTGCACGTCATTAAACTCTTTTGAGCTGTAAAGTGATTCAACTGTAAGGTTTACACCGTTTACAAAACCATAGTCAGCTCCGAAAACAGCCTGATAAAACTCCGTATCTTTAGGGACAAAGTTGAGTTTTGAAGATATATATGCACCCTCACTTCTAACTTCAACTCCCGTGTCAAAAAGGTTAGCTTCAAGCTCATATCCTACCATCTTTGTCTGATCACTAACAAGCAGGTTTATTCCAACTTCAACTTGTTCTAAAAAGCTTTTAAATCTTGCTGCATATTTAAAACTTTTATCATCTCTAATAGAGCCGATAAGACTGAGGTCGCTTGCATCACTCATATGTCTTGTATAACTCATGGCAGTAACGCCAAACGTTTCATCAGGCTCTATTGCATATATGTTTTTAGGATTAAAAAGATTTGTCGGGTTCCAAAACCTTCCAACACCCATAGTAATGTTTTGAAGACCTATGCTTAGGCGGTTTTTGTTATCTTCATAACCACCGTACAGTCTGTATAGTTTTGCATAGGTTTCACCTTTGCCGTAATCCTTGAAGTTTGTTTGGGTAGATACAGGTGTGTCGGATTTTATAGTTTTAAACAAAGCAAACTCAGTTGAATCTATATAGCTTTTTCCATAGTAGTTTACACCATCAGCAATCATGGTTGTAAAGTATTGATCCTCTGCATAGTTTAGGTTTAGTCTTAATCGGTTGTAGTTGTATGAGTAGGCTTCGTTGACCTGTATATTTGAGTTTTCAATTTTGTAGTCCACATCGGCAAATAAAATAGATCCAAATAAAAGTATGCTTAGTAAACTCTTCATATTATGAATACACTATTTGGTTTCGCCCATTTTCTTTAGCTTTATATAGTCTTGAATCTGCAAGATCAAATATCCTTACCTCTTCATCCAAGATATTGGGTATCATAGTGCTTAAACCTATGCTTACAGTTAGGTAATCAGATACTTCTGAACATGCGTGTTCTATCTGTTTAGAAAGTACATTTAAAGATATTCTTTGTGCTATGTTTAAAGCCTCCAGCTCATCTGTGTCGCGTAAGATAACTACAAATTCCTCTCCACCGTATCTTGAAGCTAAATCGATGTCTGAGCGGATGTTCTTTTTAAGAATTTTAGCAATTTCCAAAATACATCTGTCACCCTCAGAATGACCGTAGGTATCGTTATACTGTTTAAAAAAGTCTATATCTATCATAAGCAAAGAGAGCGGTTTTTTCTCTTCATGGTGCCAGTTCCACTCTTGTAGTAAAAACTTGTTCATTGATCTTCTGTTATGTATTTGAGAAAGCTCATCTATATCTGCTAGATGAGATAGTTTATTGTTAGCAAGTTTCAAGTCTGTTGCAAGTTCTTCGTTTTGAAATCGAAGTTCGAGTAGATTTACCAAATGGTTGTGAAATTTTAGTGATGTCATGTACATTAATATCATATATATTATGATCAAAAATACAAGTTCGTAAGGTAGACCGCTACTTTGTTTTATAGTTGAATATAAAAGCATAAGTATTGGAGGTATGTAAAAAGCCAGGTATGATACAAATACGGAAGAGTTAGTGTTAAAAGCTCCTGCTGTGATTCCGACATACAAAATAAACAGAGCCAGTTGATGAGAAGCACTCCAGGAACTATCTAAAAACAGAGCAAGTGTACCCCAAGAGACACCTGAAATGAATGTTGATACTATGTAGATGTTTTTCCACTTGTTTATATCGAAATTTGTTTTGTAGATTTTAGAGAACTTCTTTACATAAAACAACCTTACAAGATAAATAGATACATTTACACAAAGCCATATAAACAACATGCTATGCTCTATGGCATTCCATAAAATTGCCAAAATAATAAAAGATGATACTACCCCTAAAATCTGGATAATACTACCTTGAGCATAAAGAAGTCTGACTTGCTCTCTTTGAACCCTTTTATCTGAGCTTATAGGTAAAAGTTCCATTTTCTTAGAGTACCTTTCCATCTTTAAGGTGAATGACTTTTTTTGCTAATTCTACAACATAATCATCATGTGAAGCAAATAAAATCGTTATTTTTTCTTTTTCGTTAAGCTCTTTCATCATCTTCATAAGTGCCTCTGAGTTTTTATGATCCAGATTTGCCGTTGGTTCATCTGCAAGTATGATCTTTGGTTTTGTTGCAACTGCACGGGCAACTGCAACGCGCTGCTGCTGTCCTCCGCTAAGTAAGGATGGAAGAGAATCCAGCTTGCTTTTGATCTCTAAAAGCTCTGCAAGTTCATCTACTCTTTTATCTATCTGTTTACTGTCATAACCTTGAAGGCGCATAATAAACGCTATGTTTTCTTTTACACTCAAAACGGGGATGAGGTTGTACGCTTGAAATACAAAGCCCATTTTCTCTAAGCGTATTTTTGTTTTTTCTTCATCACTTAGATGTGCCAGTTCATTGCCATCGAGATATATCTCACCACTTGTTATATTGTCAAGTAAACCTACAGCATTTAAAAGTGTAGTCTTCCCGCACCCACTTGTACCAGTAAGTACTGAGAATTCACCGTCTTCAATCTTTAAGTTGACATCATTTAGAGCATGAACTTCACGTTCTTCACCTTTGTAAAAGTATTTTTCTACATTTTTGAGCTCTATCATAATCCATACCTTTAAGCAATTGTAAACTGCATAACCTTATCTGTAATATTTTAAAATATTTTATAATAACATACAGTTCTATAATTTTATCTGTAATATATTTTGATTTTTGTTTTTTTTTAAATAAATTCATAAAATGAATTAAGTTCATTTTATGAATTACTGCACTAAAATGACTATAAGAGTTCAAAGGAAAAGTGCATGAGTTTAAAAAAAAAAGTAAAAGAACTAAAAAGAGACTTAATACTTGAAGAAGCGTCAAAACTCTTTCAAAAAGAGGGTTATGAGAATATGAAAGTAGCTGAATTAGCTTCTAATGTAGGAGTGTCGGTTGGCTCTATTTATACGCTTTTTGGTTCAAAAGAAAATCTATATAACAACTATATACTGAATCAAATTGATTATTATCTGGAGATGTTAGAAAAAAATATTAAAGATGTAAATGACCCGTATGAAAAACTTAAAATTCTAACAAATATTAAGTTTCAAGCTTTTATCTCTCATAAAAATGTACTGCATTTAGGTGTAAATCATCCTTTGTTCTATGTAAATACTTACAACTTTGCCGATGAAGACGATGTAATGATGGAAGTATATAGATTTATCAGCGAAAATATTATGGAGCCTTTGAGAAAACACATAACTACCTCAAAGAGTTCATTGGAAATGACATTATTATATGATAGTATTAGTACTGCCATGGTTAAACACTGGGTCATTGTAAATGATGACTTAATGCAAAAAAACGATGAACTTTTAGAAAGTTTTTTATTACTTATTAAAAACAGATAGGAGGGAGTGTTATAATGAAGATTAAACTATTTTTATTTATAGCTTTAACAACTATAAGCTTATGGTCTGCACCACTTTATTCGGATGTAAATATTGCAATTGTAATGGATGCACAAACTTCTCAGTATAAAAAGATAAAAGATGAAATCTCAACAGAGTTGGAAGTTATGACACAGGGTGAATTTAAAGTTAGTTTTATGAAACCTATTATCATTGACTGGTCAGTTTCTAAAGCGCAAGATACTTTACAAAACATACAAAATGATCCAAATATTGATATGACCATAACGATTGGTCTTGTGTCTGCTAATACTGCTTTTAAAGCAAAAGACCTAAATAAACCTACTTTAGCACCCTACTTATTACTATTTGAAGAGCAATTACAAGTTACTAAAAAAAATATGAACTATCTTGCTTTTAGTACACCTTTTGATACTGCAATTAAAAACTTTTTGGACGTTGCAACTTTTAAGAAAATGACATTGATTGTAGATGAAAAACTCTCATCTTCGCTTCCTATCGCAATGAATGGTTTGAAAAAATCTACTATAAATAAAGGTATAGAACTTAATGTAATTATAAGCGGCTCTAAAAATCCACTTGAACAATTGCCTAAAGACACTCAGGCCGTTATGCTTACACCGCTTCCATCTTTAAGTAGTACATCTAAACAAAATTTAATAGACGCTTTAGTGATAAAGCAACTTCCTAGTTACTCTTTTGGAGATGAGCTAAGTGTTTATGATGGGATAATGATGTCATCAGTATCGACTGAGAATATATCTAGAAGAGTTAGACAATTAGCACTAAATATTCAATCTGTATTACGAGGTAAAAGTCCTGAAAACCTGCCTACTAAATTTGAAGATAAACATCAACTAATAATTAATTTAAAAACTACAAACAAGATTGGTGTTTATCCTTCTTTTAACCTTCTAAGCAAAGCAAAAATAATAGAAGACGATGAAGCTGATATTGAAGATTCATTTAGTTTAAGCGATGTTGCAAAACTTGCAATAAAAAGCAATCTTAATATTATTGCAGGAAAGTTGGGAATAAAACTAGAAGATGAAAATATCAAAGAAGTTCGCTCAGTATTACTTCCTCAAATTAGAGCTGATCTTTCATATACACAGCAAAATAGTGATAATATTTATGTAAAAAACGGTTTTTATGCAGAGAAAAGCTCTACTGGTGCTATTAAACTTCATCAGATACTTTTTTCAGAAAAAGCTTTGGCTGCTTTAGAGATACAAAAAAAAGTGAAAGCTGCCACAGTGGCGCAACAACGTACTTTGGAGATGGATATTGTGGAACAGGCAAGTACAATGTTTTTAAATATACTTATAGCCCAAACGCAATTAAAAGTTGAAAAAGAAAATTTAAAACTTACCAAGTCTAATTTAGAGATGGCACAAGCTCGTGTTGAAGCGGGAACTTCCGACCTATCAGATATGTATCATTGGGAGAGCAGAATTGCTACTTCAAAACAACGTGTACATCAGGCAAAAGTAGCTGTCCAACAAGCACAAGATGGACTTAACTATATATTACATCGTCCTATAACAAAGAGAATAAAAACTGTGCCTGCAACGTTAAACGATCCTTATTTGCTTGTTAGTAACAAAGAACTACTATCTTTAATTACAAATGAAAATGATATTAAGTTAATTAATGATTATTTTGTTGAAGAGGGCTTAAAAAGTGCATCTGAATTACAGATGTATAACGGTTATATAGCTGCACAAAAGCGCAAGCTTACGTCGGACCGAAGAGCTTACTTCTCACCTAATATTGAATTTGTTGGCGAGATGTCCAGAGTTTTTGATGAAAAACGAGATCCATCATCAACTATTAATTTAGAAGATCAAACTAATTGGAGCGCAAGTGTTGTTCTTTCCCTCCCTTTATATGAAGGAAGTGCTAGAAGTGCACGTTCCTCATATTCGCAACTTAAATTACAGCAGTTAGAATTATCAAAGGAGCTAGAAAAAAACTCAATAGAACGACAAATCCGATATGACCTTCATACTGTCCGCTCTAGTTTTCCTTCCATAAAACTTACACAACAGGCAGCAAAGTCGGCAAAGAAAAGTTTTGAACTTGTACAAAATAATTATGCAAAAGGGACTCGTTCCATGACAGATCTACTTGTAGCTCAAAATGAGACTATTTTAGCTGATCAAAAATCTGCAAGTGCTATTTATCAGTTTTTAAAAGATCTTATGAATTTGCAAAGAGATATAGGACGATTCGATTTTTTTATGGATGAGTCTGAACGTAATACATATACAAAGGAGTTTTCATCAATTATTAAAAACTCACATATAAATCAAACATCAAAGGCAAAAGAATGAATAAAAGTATTTTAAAAAAGCTTCTGTTTGGAGTTTTGGTTGTCGGCGGTTTCATTACATATTACATGTTAGAAAATTTAAATTCAAATCAGCTTAGTGATGCGTTTTCATCAGGAAACGGACGGCTTGAAATGACGGAAGTAGATATAGCTACTAAATATCCAGGTCGTGTTCAAAAGGTGTTTGTTCAAGAAGGGCAAATGGTTAGTAAAGGTCAGTTGATGGCTAAGTTAGATACTAAAGAACTTGAAGCAAGACTAAAACAAACAAAAGCTATGGTTGAGCAAGCTGTACAACAAAAAGAGTATTCAAAGGCAATAGTAGTACAGCGTAAAAGTGAACTTTCTCTCGCCAAGAAGAATCTGGAACGTTCAAAATCACTCTATGTAAACAAAAATATTTCTTTAGTACAACTACAACAAGATGAGACAAAATTAAAAAGTGCTAAAGCAGCTTTGAGTGCTGCGAAAGCTCAAGTTGTTAGTGCCGAAGCTTCTATAGAAGCTGCAAAAGCGCAAGTTGAAACTATCAAAGTAAATATTGAAGAGACTAGTTTGTATGCACCGATTGAAGGAAGAGTATTATATAAGCTTGTAGAATCTGGAGAAATTGTAGGCAGCGGTACAAAACTATATACTCTTTTAAATCTGACTGACACATTTATGACTATTTTTCTTCCTACAGCCGATGCAGGTCGTGTTGAAGTTGGTAGTGAAGCACGTATAGTTGTAGATGCATTGCCAGATAAACCAATACCTGCTTTTGTGACTTTTGTATCACCGGAAGCACAGTTTACTCCAAAAGAGATCGAAACTGATAAGGAGCGTGCTAAACTGATGTTTCGTATAAAAGTAAAAGTTGATCCTAAAATAATCAAAGATGGTTTTAGAAATGCAAAAAGCGGTCTTCCAGGTGTTTCTTATGTAAGATTAGATGATTCTACGCCATGGCCTGAATATCTTAGTGTTGAAGAGGATATTAAGAGAGTCAAATGAAACATGTAGTCCGTATAACCAATCTTTCTCATCATTATTCTAATACTGTTGCGGTGGATAATATAAATTTAGACATACCATCAGGATGTATGGTTGGTTTTATTGGACCCGACGGTGTAGGAAAATCAAGTGTACTTGCATTACTATCAGGTGTACGGAAACTTCAAGATGGTACTATTGAAGTACTTGATCATGATATTAATCTGCAAAGTGAAAGAAATGCTATAGGACCACGTATAGCATATATGCCTCAAGGTTTAGGAAAAAATTTATATATGTCACTCTCAGTTGAGGAAAATATTGATTTTTTCGGTCGCTTATTTGGTCAAAGTAAGCGAGAGAGAAATGCAAGAATAACAGAGTTATTAGCGAGTACAGGACTTACAAATTTTAGGGATCGTCCTGCAGGAAAGCTTTCAGGCGGAATGAAACAAAAACTTGGACTTTGTTGTGCACTTATCCACGATCCTGAACTATTGATATTGGATGAACCGACTACCGGTGTGGACCCTCTATCTAGACGTCAATTTTGGGAATTGGTTGAGAGAATTCGTCAAAGACGTAAAGGTATGAGCGTTATCATTGCAACTGCTTATATGGAAGAGGCTGAACGCTTTGATTGGCTTGTTGCTATGGATGATGGGAGAATCCTATCTACCGGAACACCGGAGGAACTTCTATTAGAAACAAAAACTACTAATCTTGATGAAGCATTTATTACTTTGCTACCTAAATCAAAACGTCAAGGGCATGAAGTTTTACATATTCCTTCTCGCAAAACTCAAGAAGATGATACAAAAGCTATTGTTGCCAAAGGTTTGACTATGCGTTTTGGTGATTTTACCGCCGTTGATAATGTAAGCTTTTCTATTGAACGTGGAGAAATTTTTGGCTTTTTAGGTTCAAACGGTTGTGGAAAAACAACGACTATGAAGATGCTGACTGGACTTTTAACCCCTTCTAGCGGAGAGTCATGGTTATTTGAACAACCGACAAATGCTCAAGATATGACTACAAGAAATCAAGTCGGTTATATGACACAATCTTTTTCTCTTTATAGTGAATTAACGGTACTACAAAACCTTATGCTGCATGCAAGGTTGTTTCACATCCCAAAAGAGAAGATAAAAGCGCGTGTAGATGAGATGATAGAGCGTTTTGATTTAGAGCATTACAAAGATTCTTTAACTGCTGATCTGCCTCTTGGAATCCGTCAGCGCCTCTCTTTGGCAGTAGCTGTTGTACACCATCCTAAAATGCTTATTCTTGATGAGCCGACCTCGGGAGTTGATCCGATATCTCGTGATCGTTTTTGGGAGCTGTTGATAGACCTATCTAGAAATGACGGTGTAACTATATTTGTTTCAACTCACTTTATGAATGAGGGTGAGCGCTGTGACAGAATATCTCTGATGCATGAGGGGCGTGTACTCGCGAGTGATACACCTGAAACACTAACAAAAGAGCGGAATAAAGAAACTCTTGAGGAAGCATTTATTGAGTATTTGGAAGAAGCTGGCGGAGCTAAGAGAGACAAAGATAGTGAATCTAAAGTAGTAGAGTTTGAACAATCCAAACAACCAAACCGTTTCTTTAGTCCACTTCGTCTATTTGGTTATAGTTATCGTGAATCACTGGAGCTTATGCGCGATCCTATAAGGCTAATGTTTGCACTTATGGGTACAATTTTACTTATGCTTACTTTGGGTTATGGGATCACTATGGATGTAGAGGACCTGCGTTTTGCAGTGCTTGATCAAGATCGCACACCTCAAAGTAGAGACTATATTCAAAATTTATCGGGTTCGAGATATTTTCTTGAACAAGACCCTCTTAGTTCCCAAGATGAACTAGATCAGCGTATGAAAAGCGGAAAAATATCAGTTGCACTTGAGATACCCCCAGGTTTTGGGCGTAGTCTTAAACAGGGACGTGAAGTTGAGATTGGTGTATGGATAGATGGAGCTATGCCTTTTAGGGCAGAGACTATTAAAGGCTATATAAGTGGGATGCATTACGACTATATACTCTCATTAGCTCGTCAAACACTAGGATATACACCAAGCTTGTCTGCTGCCAATATTGAGATGCGTTACCGTTATAATCAGGATTTCAAAAGTATTTACGCTATGGTACCGGCGGTTATCCCAATGCTGCTTGTATTTATCCCCTCTATATTGATGGCACTTAGTATTGTACGTGAAAAAGAGCTCGGCTCCATTACCAATTTTTATGCGACACCGGTAACTCGTTTTGAATTTTTATTAGGTAAGCAGCTTCCCTATATTGTGATCAGTATGATAGGGTTTTTAGGTCTTTTACTTTTTGCAGTATTTCTTTTTGGGGTGCCATTAAAAGGGAGCTTGACAAGTCTTATTATAGGAGCACTCCTATTTGTTACCACTACAACGGGTATGGGACTTTTAATGTCGGCTTTTGCAAAAACACAGATTGCTGCAATTGCCGGGACGGCTATTGCTACACTCCTTCCTACAATCAGCTTTTCAGGATTAAAAGATCCAGTTAGTTCGTTAGAAGGTGTAGGTGCTTTTATAGGTCATATATTTCCTGCAACTTTTTTTATTAATATAAGCCGCGGTGTTTTTAGTAAAGCATTGGAATTTAAGGATTTAGTTCATGATTTTATAGGTTTGATTATAGCAGTTATTGTAATTACCTTGCTTAGTGCAATGGCACTAAAAAAACAGGAAAAGTAATGAAAAAAAGAGTATTAAACATTTTATATCTTGGATTCAAAGAATTGCAAAGTCTATGGCAGGATAAAGTTATGCTGTTTTTAATTATCTACTCATTTTCTTTGGGTGTTTATATAGGTGCTACATCTACAAGTTCAGAACTTAACAAAGTACCAATAGCATTTGTAGATGAAGATCACTCACCGCTTTCGGCTCGTTTTATGAAAGCTTTTCACGAACCTAGATTTCTTTCTCCGGATATAATTGGTGCAGATGAGATTGACAAAAATATGGATGCTGGAGTCTATACTTTTGTGATAACTATACCCCCTTCTTTTGAAAAAGAGATATTGCAGGGAAAACATCCTACTATTCAAGTCAATATAGATGCTACTCAGATGTCTCAAGCAGGAATAGGAGCTAGATATATTCAACAGATGATCAATGATGAACTGAATATCTTTCTAAATGGTTATAAAACAAGTGCATCTTTGCCAATCAATTTGGTGACCAGAATAAAGTTTAACCCGACACTGGACAGTTTATGGTTTGGTGGAATTATGAAACTAATTGAACAGATCTCAATGCTCTCAATCATACTCTCTGGTGCAGCACTAATTCGTGAACGTGAGCATGGAACACTTGAACATCTTTTAGTAATGCCACTAAGTGCTACAGAGATAATGCTTTCTAAAATATGGTCTATGGGGTTAGTTGTTGTAGTATCGGCGTCACTCTCTTTGTTTTTACTTATTAAATGGGCATTGGCAGTCCCTATAATAGGTTCGGAAGCATTATTCTTATTTGGTGCAGTCTTAATGCTTTTTGCTACCACATCTATGGGGATATTTATGGGAACTGTGGCGCGTACCATGCCGCAACTTGGACTAATTGTTATTCTGACAATCTTGCCACTACAAGTACTCTCTGGAAGTGTAACCCCTTTTGACAGTATGCCTGAGGGTATTCAAAGTGTTATGTACCTAATGCCTACAAGTCACTTTGTAAGTATGGCCCAAGCTGTTTTATATAGAGGTGCAGGTATCGATGTAGTTTGGCCTGAGTTATTGGCAATTGTATTTATAGGTATGTTGTTTTTCCTTATATCTTTGGCAATTTTTCGCAAAAGTTTGGCAAGCTCTTAATGAAGAGAAATATATTATTATTTTGGATGTTAGCACTTCCTTTATATGCAGATAGCATTTATATATTACATGACAATGATTTAGTTTTTGATTCGGATGACCATTATAGTGCAGGTCTGCAAATTGGCTGGATAAGTAATGAATATGATAATAACACCACTGAAGGGTTTAGTCAATCTTACGTTAAACTATTAAGTGATACGGTAGAACTTACAGGTGTAACATTTAAAAATCGAAAACTTGCAGGTACTATAAGCGTTCAAGAGATGATCATAACGCCCAGTGAACTTAAAAGTAGCGAACCTATATATAATGACATTCCGTATATGGGACTTCTAAGTAGTAGTTTTTCACTTTTGTCATGGAATGAAAAAAAATTTGATGAATATCGTTTCACTATAGGGATTATAGGACCTGATTCAGGAGCAGAGCAGTTACAAAAAACTGTTCACACCATTGTCGATACGACCGATCCAAAAGGATGGGATAACCAGCTTGACACTAAAATAGTAGCTCAAATAGGTTATACCCATGGTATAAAACAATATATTGGCAGTTACAGTAACTCTATGCGTTTTGAATGGTTTAATAGTTATTATGCAGATGTAGGTAACTTTTATTGTGGGGCAGGGGTAGGCAGCTCTATACGATATGGACAGAATATGCCTTTTAATTTTGAGAGTGCTAGTGGTTTATTTAACAGTTCCAAAGGTGACATGATCGAACTAGATAAAAAAAGTTCATCTATGGGTTGGGATATACATGGTGGAGTTTATTTAAATGCAATAGCATACCTTTACCTTTATGATGAGAGCAAACGGCTTGGCTACAGTTACGATCGTTCTTACTTTCTTCCTATAGTGAACTTCGGAGTAAGCTGGTATATGGAAAATTTTAATATTTCATTAGATCTTTTTCCTTCACAGTCTACGGTTACAAATCCTGATTCGGCAAGTTTTGCCCGTATAAATTTATCTTTTCAATTCAAATAGCTCATTTTTTAAAACTATAGGCTGTTCCTTATAACATCTGTAGGTGTAAGTTTTTTGATCTTTCTCAGCGGTAAAAACACACTTAGAACAGATGCGATCATAATTGCAAAAAAAGTTGAGTAAAAGTAACTGAATTTAATCTCGGCGTATAAAATACTACTCATTCCAAAAGATGCAAAACCGTCTGAAAATTCACTCATATCAAGTCCGTAAACTCTTAAGTAGTAAAGAAAAATCACACTTAAAATAGAACCAAATATAAATCCTATTAGTCCAAGAGTAAGTGCTTCAAGCATAACCTGAGTTCTTATATATCTGTATCCATAACCAACAGAGAGCATAATTCCAAACTCTCTGATTCTATCGAGTATAGACACGTACATAACACCAAGTATACCTATAAATACGACACCCATAACAATTCCGAAAGTTATCGAGTTAAATATAACCATACTATCTTGCATCTGAGTCAATAGAGGGTTGTATTGCCAAAAACTCATTACATCAAGATTTGTATATTTTGTTTTAATAGTCTCAACTAGTTTAGGGTTATCTGTCCTTATAGCAATTTGTGTAGCACTGTTTGGATCTAAACCTAAATGTTTGTAAACACTTTTCTTTGGAGCTAGTATAGCTTTGTTGTCTATGTTTATATTTGTAGACTGAACAATCGCTTTTATACGAAATAGTTTTGAAACTATGTTGTTATTAGCATCGCGTGATGTGAAGATCACTTTTGAATTTAGACGCAGTTTCAGGTTCTTTGCAAGCTTTTTGCCGATAACACAACCGTTCTTACCGAGTTTTAAATTTCCCTCTTTTATAAATTCGCTAAACTCTCCGAACTTTTCTTCATCTTTAAAATCAACTGCTATAAGATCAGATGGATAAGATGCTTTTGCACTCCCTGCAAGACCACTTACTTTTAACCTTGTAACTACACTTTTAACATCGTCTAGTTTTTCAATTTCCTCTTTTATACTTGTAGCATTTTTTATAGAGTACTTTACATCTTGTTTTAGTCTATAGTTTTTCTCAAATATAGTGATCTCACCGCTGTCGCTTCTGAGAGACTTATCAATCATACTTGCAGTCATACCGTCATATAAACCTTCAATGCTTAGCATTACGCTCATACTAACAGCTATCATAAGTACAAGAAGACTTGCACGAATTTTTCTTAAAAAAGCGTTTTTTAGAGCAAGTGATAGTATTGTGTTAAACATGACGCATCGCCTCAATAGGATTGAATCTTCTTAAGTATATGATCGGGTATATAACACTTAAAAGATTCAGTACCAAGATAAGCCCTACATTCCAGCTGATCGTAAAGACACTAAAGTGTGTAGGGATCTCGTCTGATATGATTCCGTAATCTTTATACAGCTCACTCATTCCCTCTATGATTATCGGGTTTATCTCAAAAAAATGTGCAGTATATCCACCACTTATGGTAGCAAAAAGAAGAGCAGATAAACTAAGAATAAGCATCTCATATATCAGAAGTTTATCTATTTGAGAGTTGTTAAGACCTATACTTTTTAATACTCCAAACTCTTTGATACGTGAACTTACATTGATAAAGCCATAGATTAAAATTACAAAAAATATTACTATGAAAAACAGACTCATAGAAATGTATCCGAATATTGAGTCAACCTCCATAGCTTCAACCATTGCACTCATAAGTTCCTGCCATGTATATAAACGGTATTTAGAATCTAGTTTGTTTCTGATTAATTGTGCAACAAGATCGTTATTATTTAGATCATCTACATTTAAAACTATATATGATGATGTGTTTTTAGAGAAAAATAACTGGTCAAAATATTCCCTGTTTAAAAATGCAGAGGAACTGTCAAACTCATACATTCCAGTTTTAAAAGTACCGCATACTTTGAAGTTGTCTGCCGCAAAAGAATAATCAATCGCGCTACCTACAAAGCTTACATTATCTTCTATATTTACATCCAGCCTTTTTGCTAGATCTGAACCCATATAAAGACAGTTTCCTTGAGAATTATACACACCATCTACAAGAGCATTTTTTAACTCGCTTATATTTGCTTCACGCTCAAAATCGACACCTGTGAGCATCATAGCTGAGGATTCATCCTTTGTAGAAGCAATTCCAAAAGTTTCTATTCTTGATGTATAAGATTTTATGCCATCTGTTTTGTCTAAAATATCAGTGATTTTTTTATTGTCATAGATCAGATAATCATATCCGCCTTCATCACGGTAATCTTTTTGATATATCTGAATTGAGCCTGTATATACTTTGAGTGAATTATGCAGCATAGATATATGTGAACCGTCCATAAAAGCCACATAAACAATAAAAAGTGTAGCTGAAAAATATGTAAGTATAAAGGTTGTAATTGAGCGACCTTTATAAAAAAGTATATTTTTAACAGCTAGCCAAAACATTTTTTACCTTTATCTACTAAAGCGCTTAAGTGCTGATTTTTTAAAGTACTGATCAGAGATCTCTTGATCATATTTAACATCTTCAACTATCATAGTTGTTAAGTTGTTTTTTTTATCTACTGGTTGGATCTTCCATATTGTTGGCAAATAGTATTTTCCAAATTTTTTAACGTTTTCATATTTGAAAAATCTAATTTCTTCACCGTATTCATCATAAAAAACATCTTTTAGACTGACATAGTATCTTGTATCTATTTTAGAAATTATTTTACCCCAAACAACCGGTGCATCCTCTTTTGCACTAAGTTCTATCGTAACAATATGACCGTCTTTTTCTAAAATTTTTGCATTATAGTCATCAATTATAGAGCTTTGTTTTACCATATCATCGTTAGATATGTCACTTCCCATCCAGTTTTGAAGCATCATACTAGGAGGAATTTTTATAATACGTTCAATTTTGGGTACATAGTTCCACATCTCGTTTTCTAAACTTAAAAATGTGATTCCTCTATCGCGTGGAGGGTATGTTATTTTTACAAAGCTTTTGTTTTTTCCTTTTGCCCATGTCTCCATTTTGATTGTTCTTTCATGACGAAGTGATTTTATATTCATTGAGATCTTCATATAGATACTATCACCGCGAAAGTTTTTATCCAGTTTTTTGATGATCTCGTCTGCTTCGGAAGCAAAAACAGAGCTTAATAGTAGACTAATTAGAAGAAGGTATCGCATCTTTAACCCTTAGTTTTCTGGTTTCTAAAAAGTAAGTATGACCTAAATATATTACAAAAAATACTGTTGTAAAAAATATTACAAAAGGTACAAGACTTATAAGATAAAGCAGAAGAGTTTTAATTCTAAGCATAGTTTTGTTCTTATATCTGATCTCCAGCGCTTCATCTTTTGTAGTCATATTGGTGCTTATGTCGTAGTTTAGCATCTTATGAAAGAAGTAGTACAGAGGAAAATTAAAGGCTATGATGTTTATAAAAGGTATAAAGTAAAATGGGATTAGAAGTATAAAAAGTAAAAGCATAATTCCTATCCATTTTAGAGTAGAAAGCAGGGCAGTAAAAATATTTGAATAACCTATAAGCTCTACATCTTGATAATGCCTTTTTTGAAGCTCTTTTAACACATAAGGAGTTACAAAACCTATAACTATAATTGCAATGAAAATAGATGCATAAAGTGCTAAAAAAGCACCAAGTGCATAGATTAAAAATGTAGCTATCCAAGCTGTAGCTGCATAACTCATAAGAAACTGGATTAGTGCAGTGTCCTCAAGGTAAGTATCTATGCTTTGCGTATGAGTTACACCGTTTTGTATTGTACTTTGTTGGGCCTGAATATGCATTTGAGATATATGATCTGCCCCGATGCCTGCAAGAATAAAAAACATAACATACATAATAATAAGCGTTACAACAATTGGTGCTAAAGAGTATTTGATCATCTTTGGAGTTAAAAAGTCTTTTATACTTTGTATAATCAAGTTTTGTTCATTCATACTTTGCTCCAGATTCTTTCGTTTAGTTTTAACTCCTCTATAATTCCGGTAGCTAAGTGAAGCGTATCTACATACTCCATAGCTGTTTTGTACTCTAAAAGTGAGCTGAAAATAGATGGTTCAAACATATCTTTGTTATAGTAAACTGCAAGATGTATGTGGTTTCTTACAAAAGAGATATAAAGCGGGTGTCCAAACCTTTTCTCAAATGTAGTAAGTTTTTTCATAATTGAGTTTGAGAGAATATAGCGTGCTTCTATCTGATCGTCTGAATATACTACAAATCTTTTTTCAAACTCCGGATCATCCATCTTTACAAGCTCGTCTCTGCCTAAGTTTTTAGATTGTAACCAATTCCCGATTAGATCTCCAAAAGTTTTTTGGGCAGTGTCTGGGAGAACTACGGTCTCGCCGATGAAGTTTTTGTTAAACTCTGCAACTACAAACAGACCACGAAAGATCGTACTCCAGCTATCTCGTCCTTTGGAGTTTCTGTGTCTTTTTTCAGCGTGAAAGTCTGAAAAACGGATTTTTGTATTTTTAATTTCACCCTTAACCAAGTCATTACCACTAGTTCTATCAGGTGATGAGAAAAGTTTTGAGCGTACAAAAAGATGTTCAGATATATGTAGATCTTTATGATATGTAAGTTTCTCCTCAAGTGAATCTATAAGCGGAGATATGATCTTTTCTTTAAATTCACTCGTATAATCTTTGATCATAAACTTATATATGAAACCGCCTATAGCTACGTATAAAAATATACCCCATGTCAATACGTCTTCATCTTTAATTGAACCATACACTGTGTATATTAGAAGTGCAAAAACTATAGTGTATATTGTTCCTACAGATATTATTCGTGAACGCAGAATTTTCCTGTCTTTTTCAAGGTCTTGAAGAATAGGGTATAGTGCTTTATAGTAAAAGTCTGTCAGTTCGCTTTTAGATTTCATTTTTAGTTAAAAAGCTCTTTTACGTTTACGTTTTTACGCTCAGCTTCTACAATCTCAAATACCTGTTTTCTTGTGTAGTTCATTGCACTAGCCATGAAGTTTGTAGGTATCATCTCTATAGCGTTGTTATAATCAGTTACAGCCTGGTTATATGCACGGCGAGCTGCAGAGATCTGCTCTTCTACTTCATTAAGAGTGCGTTGAAGATGCATAACATTTTCGTTTGCTTTTAGATCAGGGTAATTCTCAACGGCGATCATCAGTGAACCAAGAGCCGAACTTATTTGTGCATCGAGTTTTATTTTTTTCTCATCCGATAAATTCGGTTTGTTAGCATCTGCACGAAGTTTTGTAACCTCTTCTAAAAGAGATTTTTCATGTTCCATATATTTGCTTACGGATGCAACAAGGTTTGGAATTAGGTCGTAGCGTTTTTTTAGTTGTGTATCGATCGTTGCAAAAATATTTTCAACTTGGTTTTTCTTATTTACAAGTGAGTTGTACATTAAAACCAGGATTAATGCAACAACTATAAGTACGATTAGAGGTGTGGACATGAAATTACCTTTTAATTTAATTTCATATAGTTTAGCGAAATAAAATTTATTATAAACTTTTTTGCATCTCTATAAATAAAAAGTGACTCTTTGTTGTTGCATTTACAGATAGTTTAGTCTCATCGGTTACCTCCATAGCATCACCGTAGTCTAGCTCAACTCCGTTAATATTTGCAGACCCTTCTATTTGTACATAATATATCTGTTTGTTGTTTTGTATATCATAATCTATGCTTTTGCCTGCATCAAGTTCAGATACATAAAAATTTACATCTTGATATAGTTTTATTTTTGAATCTCCATCTTGGCCAGAGACAATATTTAGCAGTTTGTTTTTACGCTCATCTGCTTTATATCTGTATGAGCCATAAAGAGTATCCAAACCTTTTTTTGGAGGCATTATCCAGATCTGTAAAAGTCTTAAGTTAACATCACCTAGATTATACTCAGCATGGACTACACCATCTCCAGCACTCATATATTGGACTTCACCACGACCTAGAGTCTCTTCGTTTCTCATTGAATCCTTATGGCTGATCTCACCATCAACTACATAAGAGATGATCTCCATATTTTCGTGCGGATGCATGTCAAATCCGCTACGGGGTAAAATTATGTCATCGTTTAGAACCCTCAGTACTCCAAAGTTTATATTGTTTGGATTCCTATACTCTGCAAATGAGAAATGAAATCTGCTTTGCAACCATCCTAAATTTGATTTACCCATGCTATGTTTTGCTATTTTTCTTAACATGATATATCCTTTTATTTGACAAGCCAGTTTCTCATACTCATAGTGCCAAGCTCAATGCCTTCATATGTAAATGAACTTTCATCTTCATCATTCATCGCACCTGCTATGTAAAGCAGTGGGATATAATGCTCTATTGTCGGATGAGCTAAGTTGAAATAAGGACTTGTGACATCTATTAAAGATTCAAAGTCTTTATTGACTATAGCATCAGCTATATACCTATCAAAATCAACTGCCCAAGATTCAGCTTTTGCACCTGAAGCCCAGTTAACTTCTCTTAAATTATGCGTTACATTTCCACTTGCAATGATCATTACACCTTCATCTCTCAGTACGCTTAATCTGCGGCCGAGTTCATAATGTTCTTTTAAACTCAAATTAGAATTAATAGATATTTGAGTTACGGGAATATCTGCATCTGGAAATAGATGTACCAGTATACTCCATACACCGTGATCCAAGCCTCTGTTTTCAACCTTAACATACTCATATTCTAATTGAAGTTTAGATATTAAAAAATCTGAATTCTCAGCTTTATACTCAACTTCATAGAGCTTATCGGGAAATCCGAACATATCATACATTAATTCATCGCTCTCATGCACGGATACGGCAGCGTATGGCACATACCAGTGTGCCGATATAGCAAGAATTGCTTTTGGTTTTTCTATAGATTTTCCTAAGCTATTCAATGAACGTGTGAACTCATTATTTTCTATAGCATTCATAGGATTTCCGTGACCTGCAAAAAATGCAGGGGCTCTTTTATTTTGAGACATAACATCTCCTTTTTTATCTGTTCACTTAGTTAAAATACCCTCCAACTCAATAAATATTTTAACTTTATCATCTACTATAAGTCCTCCGCTTTCTAAAAGATCGTTCCATTTAAGACCGAACTCTTGTCTATTTACTTTTGCCTCCAAACTTAAACCTGTTCTTTGATTACCCCAAGGATCTTTAATAACACCAGTAGTTTCAAGTTCAAACTTAACCAGCTTTGTAATACCGTGTATTGTTAATTTTCCTGTTGCTTCATCACTGCCTATATCTGTCAACTCAAGAGTAAGTGTTGGATACTTTGTAACATCAAAGAAATCTGCAGATCTTAGATGTGTATCTCTTTTTTCATTTTCTGTATTTACAGATGCAGCTTCGACTTCACCGTATAGAGATTTTAAAGTTTTTGTTTTCTCATCAAAAACAAAGTTACCTTTAAATTTGTCAAACTTACCTGTTACGTTTGATATCATCATATGTTTTACTTTAAAACTTACATTTGAATGAGTAACATCAACATTATAATTTCCTGCGAATAAACTACCTGCAACCAGTACAGATACCAATCCTAATCTTAATAAATTCATCTCTTATCCTTTAATACTAGTTAGTAATAATTTATAAAGAAAAAAAATCATTGTGATTTGTGTAATTTTCTCAATAAATTGAATAAGGTCTCCAATTCGTTTTCATCCAAAACTTCAAAGTAGTTCTCAAAGTTTTTAGCATGGTCTGGAAACAACGCACTAATAACATCTATACCTTTCCCAGTAATAGATATTATGTATGTTCTTTTGTCGTCAGGATCAGGTATAGAGTTCACAAAACCATCTCTAACTAAGTTTTTTATAACTACAGTTACATTCCCGGCAGTTCCAAGTGTTAGTTTGGTTATAGCACCTACACTTAAATCACCTCTATGGTAAAGAACTTCTAATATTTCAAATTGATTCATAGTTAAGTTGCATGACTTAATATAAGCCATCTCTTTAGCTCTGATCTTTTTAAAAGCACGATAGAGCTGAATCCATGTACTCATGGATTTATCAGCAGTTAAACCATAGCTTTTAGTAGTATTTACTTTCATAATTCCTTCTCCTTTTTAAAGTATATTACTAATTAGTAATAATGTCAAACAAAAGAATTATTTAAAAATAGTGGGTTTTATTTGGATATATCCTTAGCAGCAGCGTATCCGCTAGCCCATGCCCATGCAAAGTTATAACCGCCACGACGACCGACTACATCTAGAACTTCGCCTGTAAAGTAAAGATTTTTTTGTTTTTTAGATTCCATAGTTTTTGGATCTATTTCGCTGACATCTACACCGCCACCTGCAACTTCTGCATGACGAAAGCCATGAGTGTTTGAGACTTCAAACTTCCAGTTTAGACACTGATTTGCTATGCGTTTAAAATCTTTCATGTTTAGTGATTCCAGTTTGGTATCTGCAGATATATTTAGAACATCAAGTATTGTTTTAGATATTTTCAACGGAAGTAGGGCATGAAGCGCATTTAGTATAGAACTATCAGGAAGTGATTTGCTAATAGTGTTTAAATGATTTGATAGTTTTTGGTGTGAGAACTTCGGTAAAAGGTTTAAAATAACATCTACGCATGAGTAGTTCAGAATAGCTTCACTGGCTTCTCTAGATATGTCTAATATACTAAAGCCTGAAACTCCATAAGTTGTAAATAAAATATCACCGCTAGCAGATGAAATTTTTTGATTGTTAATCATCAGTGTCACTTCACCATCAACCTTTGCACCGCTCATTTTAGCATGCGATGAGTTTGATAGTTCTAGTTGAACAAGGCTTGGGTATGTTGGCACAATATTATGATCAAATGCTTTTGCAAACTCCAAACCATCATCACATCCGCCAAGATGAGAAGCCGCTTCGCTTCCTGTCGCTACTACTACGGCATCATATTTTTCAAACATTTTTTGTATATCTGATACTTTTGTATCATATATAAAATTTACACCACTGTTTAAGGCTTGCTCGTTTAAGATGGCAACAACCGATTTGGCTTCGTTTGAGAGAGGGTAGACTTTTCCGTCTTCTTTTTCATCTAGTAAAAGACCAATAGAATTGCAGTACTTTTGAAACTCTTTGTATCCAAAATTATTTAGTGCGTCAATAACAAAAGAGTTGCTTTGTGAGTAGTAGTCGTTTTGAGAGATCGTCGTATTTGTAATATTACATCTGCCGTTACCTGAGACCAGTATTTTTTTCCCGCTTTTTGAATTTTGTTCGTACAAATCTACCTTGCAAGAATTTTTGGCACATTCAATTGCACAAATAAGTCCACTTGCACCGGCACCGATAACTGCTACTCTTTTCATAAACCTAATTTTAGCCGATTTTATAGTCAATTAAATATAAATTGCTAAAATTTTGGTTATACAAGGGAGATCAACTTGAGAACTTTTAATACCTATTATAAAGATATTGATGATTTAGATAATTTCATATCAAAAAACTCAATTGATCAACACAAAGATATTCTAGTACAGGTTTTCAGCTCTGTATGCGATGAGAAAACTTTGCAACTACTTACAAGAGATATATTAAAACTACTCCCAAACGCTAAAATAATCGGTGCGACTACAGACGGTGAAATTTTAGGAAAAAACGTAAGTACTGATAAAATTGTTATAAGCATAACAGAATTTAAACATAGCACTTTAAACATATCTGCAGTCGAAAATGATGGCAACAGTTTCGAGTGTGGAGAAAAGTTAGCAAAAGATGTAATACATACAAACACAAAACTTATAATTCTTTTTGCCGACGGTTTGAGTATTAACGGTGAAGATTTTTTAGACGGGGTTAGCAGTGTAAGTAAAGATATTATGCTTGCAGGCGGTATGGCGGGTGACGGTGCCAGATTTAAAAATACTTATGTATTCTCAAACGATAAAGTAATCTCTAACGGAGCAGTCGGTGTATCGATAAACTCCAAAAACCTAAATGTAAAAAATGCATACAGCTTTTTTTGGCAGGAGATCGGTAAAGAGCTTATCGTTACTAAAGTTGAAGATAACAGAGTATATGAGATTAATGGTGTAAGTGCAGTAGATACTTACAGAAAATATTTAGGTGAAGAGGCTGCAAAAAGTTTACCTGCTATTGGAATTGAATTTCCATTAATTTTAAATAAAGACGGTGTAAAAGTAGCACGTGCTGTTCTTGGAAAAGGCGATGACGGCTCTTTGGTTTTTGCAGGGAATTTGCATATTGGAGATAGGGTACATTTTGGATTTGGTAATGCAAATGCAATTTTATCAGAGTCTATACAAATTGGTAAAGAGTTTCATGATACACCTGTTGAGTCAATATTTATATACTCTTGTATGGCAAGAAGAAGGTTTTTAGAAGATGCCATATCTGTAGAGTTAGAACCTCTATCAAAAGTAGCGCCAAGCAGTGGTTTTTTTACATACGGTGAGTTTTTTAAGTCTGATGAACCAGAACTTCTAAATCAAACTATGACTGTAATATCTTTAAGTGAGAGTGATGATGTAAGTAAATATCAACATGAAGAAGATGCAGAGATAGATTCGAAAATTAAGAGTATGAATGCAACAAACAAAGCACTCTCACATTTAATAGATCAAACGACACACGAGTTAAAAGAGACAAATGAAAATCTTGAATCATTAGTAGCTATAAAAACAAAAGAGTTGCAAAATAAAGTAAAAGAACTACAAACTGCATCTAAAGTAAAGTCTGACTTCTTAGCCAGTATGTCTCATGAGATAAGAACACCATTAAATGCTATTTTAGGCTTTGTAGATATTTTAAGAGGTGATGAGAAAGACAAGCAAAGGCAAAAATACTTCAGCATCATCAAAAACTCAGGTAATACTTTACTTACAGTTATAAACGATATACTCGACTTTTCCAAAATAGAATCTGGAAAAATGACATTTGAGAAAAGAAAATTTGCTACCAAAAAACCTTTTAAAGAGATAGGGCTTTTATTTTATGAACGTGCAAAAGAGAAAGGTATAGAGTTAAAGATAAATTTTGACGATAACCTTCCAAGGTTTTTCGTAGGTGATATTGTACGCGTAAAACAGATAGCTTCGAACTTTTTGAGTAATGCCATAAAGTTTACCGATCAAGGCGGTAAAATTACTATGAGTACCCATTATGATAAGCAAAGAGATGTGTTGATCTTTTGTGTTAAAGATACAGGCTCAGGAATAGACAAAAAAAACCTTGATAAAATTTTTGAAGCGTTCACTCAAGCTGATAGCTCAACTACTAGAAAGTATGGTGGAACTGGTTTAGGTCTTTCTATATCTGCAACACTTATAAAAGCAATGAATGGAACTATAGATGTTCAAAGTGAACTTGGAAAAGGTAGTGAATTTTGTTTTTATCTGCCTTTAGTTGAAGCTGATGAAGATGCTGAACACGAACATTCAAAAGAGGCTTTAGCTAAACTGTATATGCATAATAAGCTTAGCGGAAACGTTTTACTTGTTGAAGATAATGAAACAAATCAAATACTTGTAAATCTTCTTTTAGACAAAGTTGATTTACAAGCGGACCTTGCTAACAATGGTTTAGAAGGTGTTAATATGTTTAATGACAAAAAGTATGACTTAATTCTTATGGATGAAAACATGCCTAAGATGAACGGTATAGAAGCTACAAAAGTTATACGTGAGATAGAGAAAGAAAAGTCACTAAGCCCTACACCTATTGTTGCTCTAACGGCAAATGCTCTTTCAGAAGACAAAGACAGATTTATAAATGCAGGGATGGATGATTTTATTGCCAAACCTATTGAATATGAAACTTTTGTAAAAATTCTTCATAGGTTTTTAGCTTGTAAAATAGATAGTTAAAGGTAAACTATCTTAGCTCCAAAACCGCCAAGATGAGGTGGTGCGTCAGTAAAGCTTTTGACCCTTGGATGAGCTGTTAGGAAGTTTTTAACTGCATATGACAGCTTACCTGTTCCAATACCGTGATAAACTATAACTTCATCCCAGCCGTTCATAAGAGCATCGGATAAAAACTTATCCAGTGTCTCACATGCCTCATCTGCACGCATACCGTGCAAGTCACATTTAAGACCAGCTTTTTTCTCAACTTGCACTTTTACATCTGATTGAGGTTTTTGTTTTATTATTTGTGTCGGTTTGAGTTGTTTTGTCTTAACGCGCACAGTCATGCCGTTTACTTCTACAATGGCTTCTTTATTGCCTTTAAGAGCTTTGATAGTTCCGCTTTGGGAATGGTATTTTACCTGATCGCCTACACTAAAGACTATATCTCTTTTTATCTCTTCTTTTTGCTCTTTAGGCAGATTTTTATTTGCTTTATTCATAGCACGGTGAATAGCCTGTGTATCACCAGCACGTGCAGCTGATTTTGCTTCATTTATTGCAGCTTCATAACTACGTTTAAGTGCAGATTTTTGTTCATCAAGCTCTTTAAAAAGATCTTCTCTTAAAGCTTTTAGTTCTTGCTCTTTTTTATTAAGCTCTTCAAGTTTCTCATCTACTTTTATATGTTTTTGTTTTAACTCACGCTCAAGCTGGCTTCCACGCTCTATAAGAAGGTTTAGTTTTTCACTATTGTCGCCGTATACGCTTTTAGCCTCTTTAACTATATGCGGTGCTATACCGTAACGGCTTGCCGTTTCAAAAGCATAACTCTTACCGATGATCCCATGCATAAATTCATATGTCGGTTTTCTAGCATCTTCATCATATATGGCAGCCATAAGCTCAACATCATCACGATCAGCCATAAGTGCTGCAAGACGCTTATGGTGAGTGGTTACTATAATCTTTTGATTTTTCTTTATAAGCTCATCAAGTATAACTTTAAATAAAGCTGCAGCTTCATCAGAGTCTGTTCCAAGCTCAATCTCATCTACTCCGACAAGTGCATCACGCTGAGTGAAGATCTGAGAGAATTGTTGCATTCTTCCAGCAAATGTAGAGATGTCATTTTTAACATTTTGCGGATCATCTATTATTGAGAGAATCTTCTTAAAATTTCCAATTGAGCTTTTATTCTCATTTAGCTTCATTGGGATCATATACTTTGCCATAAATGCACTAGATAAAAGAGATTTTAGAAGCATAGTTTTACCACCGGCATTTACACCTGTAATCATAAGAACATTTTTACTAAAGTCTACGTTTACAGGTTTTGCATTATGCAGGGCAGGGTGGATAAAATCTTTTAAAATTATATTTGAATTTTTTTGAGATTTTACAATTTGGAGATTTTGACTTTTTGCAAATAAAACCCTTGCCTGATAATTATCAAAACGTGAAAACTCTTTGTCTATAAAGTTGATAAAGGGCTGCAACTCACTTAGTTTAGTAGAGAACTCTTGGGAATATCTGTAAAAGATAGCTTCACGCTCTTGGTTTATATAGCGGATCTGCTCTTTGGCTTTTAAAATAGAATCAGGTGATACATAAAAACCTCCACTGCTACTACGTCCAACTACTGCACCTTTTAGTACATGGTTAAAACCACCGCGAACTAAAAGGCAGTCTTCGTTGTTTACAAAGTGAAGTTGTGTGTCCATAAGATAAGGTGCAACTTTAGATGAAGAGACTAGACGTTTAAGTGAAACGGATATATTATTTTTTTGCTCTTTTACTCTCTGGCTTAGAGAAAAAAGCTCTTGGTCTAAATTTTCTTCAAACTTTCCATCATTTGTAAAGTATTTTTCAACTTCTAAAAACTGTTCAGGAAATTCGAACTTTTCCATCCATTCGCCTATAATTCCTTCTATATCACGGTTTTTAAAATAACGAAAGTAGCGTACAACTTTTACAATCTCAAAAATTTGTTCAAAGTTAAGTACACCGTGTTTTTTAAGATGCTGTTTTATATTTGCAAAATCAGACACTTTTGGAGGAGCATTAAACTCCAACTTATCAAGTGCTTTTATGTAGCGAAAATGTAGTTCTTGATCACCTTCTATAAAGAGATCATCATTGCGGGAGAAAAAGCTTTTAAACTGAGCTATATGCTCGTTTAAATCTAACTGAGAGATTATTTGCATGAAGATACGCTGAACATTTGTCCGTAATTTGGAGTATTTTCTCTTCCTATAAAAGTGTATGTACCCGTACTTAAGTCATATAGGCTTGAATTGACATCAACACCTTCGCAATCAACAGTTTTACCTTGGTTAAACTTAGTTACAACTGCCATCATGTTATCTCTTTGTGCGTCTGAATAAGTATTAAATGCAATAGCGCTTAAAATGATTGCAAGAACAATCCCTGATGTGATAATTTTTTGTTTGTGGTTAAGTTCAGTAAAGTAGTGAAGACTTAGAAAAAAAAGTCCTACAACTACCAATCCAAGAATATATGCCAAGAAAAAATCCTATATTTATATTTTTATTATTATATCAAAAATTATTTTACATATTTTGCATAAAATATTGCAAAAGGTATCTGTATAAGATACGACATCATAATAGGTATAAGCATAGTTACACCAAATGAAGCTATAGAAAAACTAGCAATGATAAGTGCTAGAGTTATATAGCGTGTTGTCGTAAACCAAAATGCCGAACGCTCCTCTGGGTCTGAAATGTCAAAAGTAAACTTAGCAATTAGAAAGTTTCCTATGTAAAATGCAGATATAGCATAAAATGACATAGCTATAAGTTCCGGTTCAAAGTCATAAACTTCAAAAAGTAGTTGAGAGTTTTGCAATGCAAAAAGAAACGTAATAATTATAAATATACTTACATTGCTGATAATCGGGCGATACTTATTTATAAAGTTTACTACAGGGGTCATAAAAATAAGAATTCTGCTCAGAATTAACGGAACAACTATAAGGTACAAGATTACAGCGTTGGCAAAACCTGTAAGAGAGTTGTTTGAATCTGCATAAAACTCTCCAAAATAACCCTCTGTATATACAGCAAACAGGTGAAGCATTAAAAGAGATAAAGAGATGAATATAATGTTTATAAAAAGAAGTATGAAACCTAAAGAGGTATTTGAATCTGTTTTTTTAACCCAGTACATAACCATACCGCCACCACTTAGTACAGAGAGTGCAAAGACACCAGCAGCTATACCGAAGTCTTTTGTTGCAAGACCTATTGCTAGTGCAAGTGCAGGAAGAGCTATAAAGTTTACTACCAAACTTTTAAAAATTATTTTTTTATGCGTTAAAATCAGTTTAATATCTTTTAGTTTAACATTAAAGAGTGTAGGCATGATTAGAGTTACACCTGCAAATAAACATATTTTAGACGTAAACTGCAGACCTTCTGTATTGTAACCGTAAGTTAGTCCTAAAATTGCCGCCACTAGCACTAAAATTATTTGCATATTATTCTATCTCCCAAAACTCTTCAATGTCGGCTTCTATTTTTTCAATAGCCGAAGTTGCATTTTCGTAGTATACTCTATCAAACTGAGAATCATCTATATATGGTGATATTTCGAGGTTATTTAGTATTTTTTTGCAATCCATAAGTTCTAAATTTGCACTTATCTGAATAACATTGCCAAGTGTACCTATAACAACTGCTATTGAATCTTCATTTTGCAGATATTCAAACGCTGAGTACATATCCATATATTTTGGAGCCTGACCACCAAAGAAAACAACATAAGGTTTTATATGAGAATTTCCGCATTTAGGGCACTGCTCACCAATAGTAAACTCTTTGTATCCAATATCAAACACATTGTTACAACTCATGCAGTGCATCTTGGTAAGCTCTCCATGGACATGGATAACATCACGGCATCCTGCACGCTCAAACATATCATCTACATTTTGTGTGATCACTATACAGTCGTCTTGGTATTTTTCTTTGATTTGGGCTACTATTTCGTGGGCTAGATTTGGTTCAACATCAGCTAATTGAACTCTTCTTTGGTTATAAAACTTATGAACCTGTTCGTAGTTTTTTTCCCAAGTATATTGATTGCAGATCTCTTCAATACTGTGGTTTTCCCACAGCCCGTCTGCATCTCTGAAGGTTTTGATTCCACTCTCGGCACTAATACCGGCACCAGAGAATATAACTATCTTTTTTTCTTTCATAAAAAGATTTTAACAACTATTTTATAATTTTTCAATTTTTACGGCAGAATGGTTATAATCAGGCTCTAGTGAATCTTTATCTAAAAGATCATTAGTAAGATAGTTTATGTCCCTATTACTTATTGGTATAAAGATATTTTTCTCTAAAATATCCTCTGTAATAAGTACCTTTGTCTTTATACTACCACGTCTTGAACTAACTTGAATTTCATCGCCATCTTCAAGTCCGAGTTGTTTAGCATCATTTGGGTTCATCTCACAGAAGTTCAATTCTTTGAACTTTAAAAGAGTTGTAGGAAGATTTGTTTTTGTACCTGTATGCCACTGATCACGTGTCCTACCTGTTAAAAGTATATATGGATATTCCAAGTTTGTTTTTTCACTCAGGAGTTTGTTTTCCACATAAAACAGATTTCCTTTTTTATCAGGTGTAAGATATGTTTTTATATCTTCACCCCAAATGAATGGTTTAAAAGAGATGTCATCATAGTCAAGTTTATGTATATCCATATGATCATTTAATTTCGTCATCTCTTGATATTCTTGAAATATCTCTTTAGGATTTTTAAAGTTAAATGCATCGTTGAAACCAAGCTCTTGTGCTATAAGTTGAAATATCTCCCAATCAGGTTTACAGTCAATCGAACGACGAGTAAGCCTCTCTTGTTTTGTAATAGTTCTATCAAGATTTGTCTGAGTACCTTCTTTCTCACCCCAAGGTGCAGCAGGAAGTCTTACGTGTGCATATTTTGAACTCTCGGAGTTTTCATATGCATTTATCTCAACTACAAACGGTATCTTGCTTATAAAATCTTCTACCTTGTTTCTGTTTGGTAGATGATATACAGGGTCAGTATGAGCGATTATAAGTACGTCCAGTTTTGCTTCCATCATCTGTGTAGCAGTAAGACCAGGTTTGTTGTCTATCTTGTCTGTCTTCCAAAACTTAGATACTTTTTCAATACTCTCTTTATCAAAGCCGAGATGCACTGCAAGCATGGTAGATAGTCCACCGACTTCACGGCCACCCATGGCATTTGGCTGACCTGTAAGACTAAGTGGACCATTTCCTTCTTTAAATATTTTTCCTGTTAGTAGGTGCGTGTTTAAGAGTGCTAAATTTTTATCAACCCCTTGAACAGATTGATTGAGCCCCATAGTCCAAGCTGTAATTATATTTTCACTAGATATATACAGATCAAAAAATTGATCAAACTGCTCTTGCGAAAGTCCCGTTCTTTTTAGCATCTTCGTAACTGGAGCACGCTTGAATTTATTTTTTAAAAGTTCAAAGTTATTTACATTTTCTTCAACATATTCTTTATTGTATAGTTCTTCATCTATTAGTTTTTTAGATACTAGGTTAAAAAAATCAATATCGCTTCCTGCTTTTATACTTAAGTGAATATCAGCAAGTTTTGCTGTTTCAGTATAGCGAGGGTCAATTACTACTATTTTAAGACCTTGTTTTTTCGCTTTTTTTATCTGGTTATGAAAAACTACATGAGCCTCAGCTGTATTTGCACCTGCAAGAATCAATAAGTCAGACTTGAATATATCATTCATTCTTAGAGGTACAAAATCAGCACCTATAGCTTTTTTATATGCAACTACGGCACTTGACATACATGTACGAGAGTTTGTGTCTACATTGTTTGTACCTATAAAGCCTTTACCGAGTTTGTTCGCAATATAGTAATCTTCTGTTAGAAGCTGACCTGAGAGATAAAAGCCTATTTTATTTTTATCTGTAGATTTTATTTTATCGGCTATGATTTTTATAGTCTCATACCATGTTGATATACGATACTCTTCATCAATACTCTCTCTTAATTTTGGACGTAGAAGCCTTGAAGGTGTGTCTAAACTTATAAGCTCTGAAATACCTTTTGAACAGAGTTTTCCTTCATTTGTAGGGTATGTTACATCTCCAATCAGTTTTTGTTCATCGTATTCTATACCACAACCAACACCACAATATCCACACACTGACTTAATCATTTAGTCTCCAAAATTTTATAACTTCAAAAGTATAGCACAAAGTTTATGTAAAATTAAGTACTATATGTATAGAATTTATACAATTTATGACTTAAAAAATACTATATAATGTAAAATTAAGAAAATATTTCATGTGCAAGGTTTATTAATGGCTAAAGAACAAATTAGAAAAACTGGATTTTCATTAGCAAAAGGGAAAGAGTTAACTGGTGATGATTTTTACGATGTTAAAACTATTGGAAATCTAACTTTAGCAATAGTATGTGATGGAGTAGGTAGTGCAACTGAAGGTGCTGCAGCGGCTAAGCGTGTAACAAACTATATGATGAATAATTTTAAGATACGTCCAAAGTCATGGACTATTGAGAAAAGTATACTGACTTTTATAAAATCTATAAATGATATATTATATAAAGAATCACAGATTAATTATGAATCCAGTGAACTTGTTACAACTCTGACAATAGTTGCTATTGAAGGAAATCGCATATATGGAGCTAATGTTGGAGACAGCAGGGTATATTTGCAAAGAGATAATAAACTAACCCAACTATCAGAAGACCATTCTATGAATGAAAAGGGATATGAAAATGTACTTACTCAAGCCATAGGTATATCACAGAGTGTAGAACCATATTATTTTGAAAATACTCTGCAAAAAAGTGACAAGATATTACTTTGTAGTGATGGTCTTTATAATGTATTGGATAATGAGGCATTAGAATCATCTATAAATCTTGGAGCACATACACTTGTTAAAAAAGCATCTAAATTAGTTGAGAATGATCTACCTGACGATACTACTGCAATTGTACTAGATATATTAGAAGCAGATGATATAGATATACTAAAACATCAAGATCTTTTAATATACCAGACACTAAAAGAATGTGATGTAATTGATGGTTATGAATTAAAAAGATCTCTAGTTCAAAACAACAGGACTTGGCTTGTTAGAAAAAAGACAAAAGAGTATGTATTAAAATATGCGCCAAGTGAATGTATTGATGATGAGGGTGTACTGGATCTGTTCGTAAAAGAGGCTTGGAATGCAAAGCGTTTAAAAGCTGACTTTTTTCCTAAGGCTGTGATTCCAAAAAACAGAACTCATAGATACTATGTTATGCAACTTTTTAAAGGTGATGATCTCTCTACGTATTTAAAAGATAAAAAACTATCTATTGAAGAGAGTATAAAGCTTGCCAATATGCTTATAGATATGTCACAGTATCTTTTAAAATATGATTTGGTTCATGGAGATATAAAACCTGCAAATGTGATTGTATTAAAAAATGAAGATGGTACACTTGAGTATAAAAGTATAGATTTTGGAAGTATTACAGAAATATTTTCAAACAATTCACGAGCAGGTACACCTAGCTTTTTATCACCTGAAAGGTTTGAAAACGAATCTATAAGTGAGACTAGTGAAATATTTTCCATAGGTGTAACACTATATTATGCATTAACCGGAAAATATCCATATGGTGAGATAGAACCTTTTCAATCTCCTATATTCAAAAATGCAAAAAAACCTAGCTTTTATAACAAAAATATTCCTGATTGGCTTGACAGTGTAATACTTCGCGCAATATCTATAGATAAAGAACAGCGCTATATGCATTATTCAGAGATGAACTTTGAACTAAACAATCCAAGTAAGGTTGAACCGTATTTTGCAAAAAATATATCTTATATGCAGAGAAGCCCTACAACATTTTACAGAGTTGGTTTTGTAAGCATGGCAATTATAAATATGATACTACTATTATATATAGGCTATTTAAAGTCATAGTTAATGTAATTTTAAAGTTATTGTATATAATTTATACAATAATATGTCAAAATAGTGCTCAAATACATGTTATAATACTGACATCAATAACTACTTAATGTAAAATTAAGTTAAAAGGAAAAAAGATGGCAGGATTAAAAGATCTGAAAGGGCAAGGACATACACCGACATTGTTCATGGCTTTTTTATATTTTGATATGAGTTTTATGGTTTGGACAATGTTAGGTCCATTAAGTACTGAAATATCTGAAGCTTTAGCTTTAGGTGGACATATTATGACAGCAGGTGAGAAAGCTACACTTCTATCTTTACCTATACTTTCAGGTGCACTTCTAAGAATACTTCTTGGTTTTGGTGTTGATAAACTAGGTGCTAAGCTTACAGCGATGCTTGCTCAGTCAGTTGTAATTATTGCTCTTTTAACTGCTTATTTACAAGGTAATAGCATCACATACGATACACTACTTTTAGTTGCTCTTGGACTTGGTTTTGCCGGTGCTTCTTTTGCTGTAGCTCTGCCTCAAGCTGGTCAATGGTATCCGCCTAAACTACAAGGTGTTGTTTTAGGTATAGCAGGGGCTGGTAACATAGGTGTTGTAATTGACTTCTTATTTGCTCCTAAAATCGCTGAGTTATGGGGATGGGAATCTGTTTTTGGTGTTGGTGCAGCTATGGCTATAGTTGTATTGATTGCTTATGCATTCTTGGCTAAAAATGCTCCTGCTGAGGTTTATACTGCTAATCCTAAAAAACTTAAAGATTACGGAAAACTTCTTAAAGATAAAGATACTTGGTGGTTTAATCTTTTCTATGCTGTAAGTTTTGGTGGATTCGTTGGTTTTGCAGGATATATGAAAGTGTATCTTATGAATACTTACCAAGCAGATATGAGTGCATTTGGTATAGATATCTTAGATGAGAGTAATGTTAAAGTTATAGCTGGTTACTTTGGAGCACTTTGTATATTTGCAGGTGCTGTTTTACGTCCGGTTGGTGGAGCGATTGCTGATAGACTTGGTGGTGTTAAATCTTTATACATCTTCTTTGGTACTGTAACTGTGTTAGCAATAATAAATGCTTCTGTAACACTTCCATTTGGTGTAGCTATACTAGTTCTGTTTTTAATCATGGCTAACTTAGGTATGGCAAACGGTGCAGTTTTCCAACTTGTTCCTCAACGTTTTGGTAAGGACATTGGTATTATGACTGGTATTATTGGTGCAGCAGGTGGTCTTGGTGGTACAGCCCTTATCAAAACTCTTGGTTGGAGTAAAGGTGCATTTGATGGTTATACAGTTGGATTTATGATATTTGCAGGTGTTGTTATAGTTGCTATTAGCGGTATCTCTTTAGTTAAGACTAGATGGAGAACTACTTGGGGTGTTCAAGCTGGCGGAAGAATCTAATTTGAAGGATATATGATGAAGTATACTACATTACCAATCGTTTTAAAAAACCAAAAAATTATCTTAATTGGGGGTGGAAAAGTAGCACTACAAAAAGCAGAGGTAATGCAGAGAAACTCAGTGAAGTTTTCATGTGTATCTTCTGAATATATCAAAGAATTCGAAAATATTAAGGTTTCAAAGACTCAAAAATATTTTGAGATAGAAGATATTGAATCATATAGTATCGTAGTTGATGCTACTGGTTCAAAAGATGTAATGAATAGACTTTTGGCACATAAACACAAAAAGAATTTTTTATATAACTGTGTAGATGTCCCAGAAGTTTGTGATTTTTTCTTTGCAGCACTTATAGAATACGGTGCATTAAAGGTTGCAGTATCATCAGCAGGTGCAAGCCCGACACTTGCTAAGTCTGTAAGAGATAAGATAAAAAGAGTTCTTCCAAAAGAGCTTGAGAATCTAAACACTGAACTCAAAAACGAGCGTGATAGCGGGATAATAGATATAAAAAAAGCAAAACAAAAAGCAAATAAAATGCTTGGAAAAGTAACACTTGTAGGTTGCGGTACAGGTGATGTTGATCTGCTTACTATTAAAGCATATAAAACTATACAAGAGGCTGATGTTGTATTTATTGACCACTTAATAAGCGAAGAGATAAAAGAGATAATCCCAAAAGACACGATGAAAATAAATGTGGGTAAAGAAAAGGGTTCACACAGTGTCAAACAAGAGAAGATAAATGAGATGCTTATAGATTATGCATCTAAAGGTCTAACTGTAGCTAGATTAAAAGCAGGTGATCCATATATATTTGGTCGTGGGGCAGAGGAAGCTCAGGCTTTGATAAAAGAGCAGATTCGTGTAGATGTCATACCTGGTATATCTTCAGCTATTGCTGGTCCTCTTAGTGCTGGTATTGCTCCAACAGCAAGAGGATATGCAACAAACTTATCAATTGTATCTGCTCATTTGGCTGGAAACAGAATTAATACTCAGTGGATAGATCTGCTGAAGATAAAGAATCACACGACTATAGTTCTTATGGGACTATCACGTGCAGATGAGATAGTCGAATATGCACTTAAAGAGGGAATAGATGAAAATATGCCTACGGCTATTATTTCTAATGCTTCAAGACCAAATCAGAGTAGAGTAATAACTACTCTAAAAGATTTACCAAAAGCAGCATTAGATGCACCAAGACCTGGAATAATTGTTTTTGGTGATGTAGTTAATTTACATAGTGTATTACCTCAGTATGAAATAAAGATGGAGAATGAAAATGCAAAAATTGCATGATGCTTATCAAGCTAGAAGTAAAAAAGAAAATAAAATTGAGCAGATTAAAAAGTTAAAAACACCTACTAGTATTTATAAGAATTTAAAAACTATTTGTGAGTCTGGTTATGAGAATCTAAAAGATGAAGATAGCAAGTACTTTTTAAAATGCTTTGGACTCTTCGATAAGGGTGATGGCAAGTTTATGATACGTGTTCGTATTCCAGCTGGTCAGCTAAATATTGAACAAGCTCTAATGATAGGTGAGATATCTAAAGAGTTTGGTGAAGATTACATAGATATAACTACACGTCAGCAAATAGAACTGAGATTCATAAAGTTTGAGAACCTATATACTGTTTTAACTAAATTAGATTCTGTAGGGATAACAACATTTCAAACAGGGGTTGATAACTTTAGAAATATAGTCACATCTTCTTTTGATGGGCTAAGCGAAGATTCTATAATTGAATGTATGCCAATTATAGAAGATCTGCAAAGTATATTTTTGAAAAAAGAGGAATGGAATAGTGTACTTCCTCGTAAGTTTAATACCGCAATACTTGGTACAAAAACAAATGACTGTAATATTTTTGGACATGATTGCTGTTTTATACTAGCTAAAAAAGATGACAAAATAGGTTTTAATTTTTACCTTGGTGGTCGAGTTGGTATGCAGGCAGAAGATAGTGGTCTATTCGTTAATGTAGATGATGTAAAAGAGGTGTATATATCTGTAATAAATCTATTCAGAGAGTTTGGTTTTAGAGATAACAGAAACAAAAACCGCCTGCACTTTTTGATCGAGGCTGTTGGAATGGAAGCATTTAGAGATGCAATAATTAAAACAACTAAAGCAAAACTAGATAATTCAGGAGAATTATTATTAGAGAACGAACATAAAGTTCCTCAAAGTGGAGCTACTAAACTCAAAGATAATAAGTCTGCACTTTTATTTAGTATTCCATCTGGTATTTTCTCAGGATCTGATCTTATAAGAGTTGCAGAACTTTCAAAACCTATGGGGGCTCAAATACGACTATCTGTTGAGCAAAGTTTTTACATAGTTTGTAGCGATATGTATATATATGCTTTAAAACAAAGTGATATATATGCAAAATATTCAAATTATCAGAATACTTACTTTGTAAATCAGGTGGCTTGTGCAGGTACTGCAACATGTGCTTTTGGTGTAATTCCAAATAAACCAGATGCTATAGAGATGGCAGAATTTTTAAATAAGGAGGTACCACTAGAGGACGCAAAGGTAAGAATGTACTGGTCTGCATGCCCAAAAGGATGTGGAATTCACGGTATTGCAGATATTGGTTTTGAAGGATGTAAAGCCAAAGATGAAAATGGGGAAACATGTTATGGTGTGCATATACTTTTAGGTGGAAAAGCTTCTTTTGAAGCAAAAGAAGCAAGAGTTATATATAAATCTGTACCTTTGAGTGATGCTAAATATAAAGTGAAAAAAATTTTGCGTATGTATCAAAGTTTAAGAGAAGCAGGGGAAAGTTTCGAAGCTTTTGATACAAGGGTGTTAAGTCATTTAGATAATGACAAATTATTAGAGGATATAGAAGGTTATAATTAACCTGCACCTCTAATTTGGTAGGTAATATCACCTGCACCAAAACCTATTATTAGACCGTCATTTAGAGTTTTTAAATCTTCTTTGTCTTTAACTATAGTTATGTTGTTGTTCGCACGTTTTATATTGTCGGCCATTGTAAGGTTGTACTTTGAAAATTCTTTTATAAAGTCTATATCGCGTGTAGCTTCACCCGCTGACCAAACAGGTAGGATAATAAGCTCATCTGCACCTTCAAAACATTTTGTAAACTCTTCTAAATTATCGATAGTACGAGAGTATTTATGTGGTTGCCAAATAGCTGTGATTTTACTAAAACCTTTAAGCATAGCATACTCTTTTACAGAGTTGAATGTCGCTTTGATCTCAGTTGGATGATGACCGTAATCATCAATAATTACACTGTTAAGTTCACTTCCAACAATGTCAAAACGTTTTTTGATCCCTTTAAATTTTAAAAGGTTCTCTCTTATCTCTTCAATATCCATAGATTCGTGTGCAGCTAAAATAGCTAACGATGCATCTAGCGCTATATGTTTTCCAAAGCCCCAAACTTCAAAAGTTCCTAGATTTTTAAGAGTAAAACGAGTATGTGGTTCATCATCTTTTAAAACATATTCTATATTTGTTATATCTTTACTCGGGTATAACCATGCAGCATCTATCTCATGTACAAGTGAACTTAAAAAAGGATCTTCTGCATTTAATACACGACATTTTGCTGATTTTATAAATGTTTTATATGAATCATAAAATCTGTCATAGTTATAGTCATAATATTCCATGTGTTCAGGTTCTGCGTTTATAACTATTGAACAGTAAGGATTTGAGTTTAAAAAGCTTCCGTCACTCTCATCAGCTTCAAAGATCATGACATTGTTATCTTCTTCATAACGAACATTTGATCCGAATGATTTTGATTCAGCACCGATGATAGATGAACCACACATAATAGAAGCTAAAATTGCCGTAGTAGTACTTTTCCCGTGAGCACCTGCTACAGAGTATACTTTTCTATCAGCTAGTATATCTTTTAATGCTTCGCGACGTGCTAGAACTTTAATGCCTTTTTTATTGGCAGCTATAATCTCTGGATTATCAGGACGAATTATTGCAGAGTGGATAACCAAGTCTTGGTCTTTAATCGCATCTGCAGAGTGAGGAACAGTAACTTCTATTCCAAGTGAGCGTAATTTTTTAGTTATTTTTGTATCACTTATATCAGATCCACTTACTTCATGACCTTGAAAACGCATATATTGCGCCAGACCAGAAATTCCAATACCGCCTATTCCAATAAAGTGTATTTTCATTCGTCGTCCTCTGTTGTTTGAGACTTATCTAGCAACTTCTGTGCCTCATTTGTAAAAGCACTTATATAAAAAGTTCCGGCCGCTTGAGTAGCATTAACATCGGCAATTTTATCTATAAAGTTTTCCAGTGAAATTCCTTCACCTGCCGCTGCCCAGTGCATTTTAAGTGCATCTGAGAATTTTTGATCGTTTGTAAGACCTGCTAGAACTTCAAAAAGTGCTGCAGCATCTTTGGCAGAGCCTGCACTATAGTTCTCAACTGCATATTCATAAAGTGCGCGAACAGTTGCAAAGTCTTGCACCTCCTGCATATCCATTCTCACGTGAGCTTCAAGTGTTTGGGTAAGTCTCTCTAAAGCAAGATCTAAAATATTTTGATAATAACCATGAAGAACTTCTTCTGCTAAAAGTTCGTTTGCATCATGTTCTAGAATATAAAGTGAAGCTATATCCCCGTTTTTTTGAGCACTTAAGATTTTTTCTTTTAACTCTTCAACTTTTTTATCGGGATTAGCCATTTATACATTCCTTAATTCTATTTAGTGCATCTTTTGTTTTTTCTTCATTTTCAACCAAAGCTATACGTACATAACCAATACCAGGATTTTCACCGTTTACGTCTGTACGGGCAAGGTATTCACCTGGAAGAACTTTAACATTGTATTTTTCATATAACTTCTTAGTAAACTCTATAGCATCGTCAACTTTCAGCCATATATAAAATGTAGCTTCTGGCATATCAATATCTAAGATCTCTTTAGCCAATTTAAAATTGTTTTTATATACCTCTCTTGCCTGAGCTACATGCTCTTCATCTCTCCAAGCTTCAGCTGCCGCACTTTGAAGTGGTAGAGGTGCTGCACAACCTATGTATGTACGGTATTTCATATACTCTTTTAAGATCTCTTCATCACCTGCAATGAAACCGTTTCTAAGCCCCGGTGCAGATGAGCGTTTTGAGATAGAGTTGATTACAAGTGTATTTTTAAACTCTGGATTACCTGCATGAACAGAAGCTTCAAGTAATGAAGGAATTTTCTCACCTGTATAGATTTCAGAATAACACTCATCATTTAAAAGTATAAAGTTGTGTTTTAGTGCCATCTTAACCCACTGAGCTAGTTCATCTAATGTTAAAACAGAGCTTGTAGGATTGTTTGGAAAGTTTATAATAACCAGATCGCACTTAGCCAATACATCTTCGTCTATCTCAGCTTTAAAATTGTTTTGCTCATTTAGATTTATGTGAATTATGTTTGCACGTGAAGCAATAGCCGCACCTTCATAGATCTGATAAAACGGATTTGTAAAAGCCATAGTAGGCTCTTTTATATCAAAAAGTAAAAACTGTGGAAAGTTAAAAAGTACTTCACGTGTTCCAAAAGTAGGGATTATTTGTTCATCTTTAAGTTCAACGCCAAAACGTGTTTTTACAAATTCGATTTGAGCATCTCTAAGATCAGCTTCACCGCTTGTCTTTGGATATTTTTTTAATAAACTTGTATTGTTTGACAATGAATCCTGTATAAACTGAGGCGTTTCAAATTGAGGTTCACCGATAGTTAAAATACTAGGCTCATAATTTTTATTTGGTATAATGTTTAACAATAAATTGTTTAATTTTTCAAATGGATATGGTTCAAAGTTCATCTTAATTTACTTGTGTTTAAATTGATGCAATTATATCCAAAATTAATAAGGGTGAGTTTAATGAAAATATTCTTGAGTATTGTACTTGTTCTTATAGCCTTGTTTGCGCTGTTTTTCGAAGTAGATAAAAGTGCGATGGAACTATACTATCAAAGCTTCGATCGGGCTGTTTATTCATTTGCTCTAGCTAAGGGTTTAAACGCAGTTATATCTGTTATTCAAAGCTCTGAAATAAATGTGAGTTTTTTTGTCGGTGCTACTGTCGGACTTGGAGAGATACTTGATCCTTTAAACGATATGGTAGAGAGATTTTCTTGGATAATGCTTGCTTCATCTGTATCTATAGGTATTCAGCATCTTCTGTTGTTACTAGGAAAAACACTTTTTTTAAAAACTGTTTTAATAATTGGTCTTGTTATAACTTTCTTGCTTATATGGGTAAAAAAGATTCACAACTCATTCGCCTTTATTCTCTCTTTAAAAATTGTTGTACTGCTTCTTGTTTTACGCTTTGGTGCGGTAACTTTCGTTTATGTTAATGAAGCTTTTTATAACAACTTATATGCAGAAAATTATGCAAATTCCACAAAGTTTATAAGCAGTTATAAAAATGATCTTGAAGAGATCCAAAAAGACAAAGAGGAACTAAATGGTTATTGGGAAAAGTTTGAACGTAAGATGGAAGTTTTTTCAAAAAAAGTCATTAAACTTATAACAATGTTTGTCGTAACTACGATCATATTTCCACTTGTATATTTATGGTTTTTAATACTACTTGTCAGATGGACATTTAATTTAAAGTTTGATAGTGATAAGATAATGATTATGTTAAATAAGAAAGGATTTTAGATGAAGATTTTAATTGCTGTATCAATAGCTTTTTTATTGGTTGGATGTAATGCTGAAGAGCAAACTAAAAAAATGCCTGAAAAAGAGAGTGTTAAAACACAGGAGAAAGAACCAACAGGCATTAAAAGTACAATAGCTCCCGTTAGAATTGTTTCAGGAAAAAGTCTGTTTTCAAAATGTACGTCTTGCCACGGTGAAGATGCTTCTCAAAAAGCTTTAGGAAAGAGTCAGGTTATAAAAGGGTGGAGTGTTGAGAAGTTAACAAATGCAATAGAAGGTTATCAAAACGGAACATATGGGGGAGATATGAAAGGTATGATGCGGGTTCAGGTAAAAGATCTAAATTCTGTAGATATAAATATTATAAGTAACTATATTTCTAAACTCTAAATTAACTTTTAGGTAATCCAAATTTTTGGGTTACCAATTCCCCTTCATCATTGAAAAGTAGATAATAAAGCATATCTTTTTTAACACTAAGCCCGGCTAAATATCTAAGTGCCAAGTTTGCCTGAAGAGATGCAATATGCATAACTATAGGGGCCGCTATCCCTGCAGGAGTTTTATTTGTTATTTTAAAGGCATCGCTAAATGATGATTCTTCTATAAAACAAACCTGACCGTGAAAAGCTTCAACACTGCCGTAAACCCATGGTAAGTTCTTCTTTTTTGCATAAGTGTTTATATCCGCACGTGTAGGAAGGTTGTCAGTTGCATCTATTATAAGATCAACTTCAATATTTTTTTCTGCCCAAGCTTTAAAATCACAGTTGTGAGAGAATGCTTTTACGTATGGACATCTTTGTTCGATTATCTTGGCATTTATCTCTGCTTTATTTTTACCTTCATCTTTGACTTTAAATGCAATTTGACGATGAACGTTATGTATGCTTACTTCATCAAAATCAATCATATGGATCTCACCGATGCCGCTGGCACCAAGTGCATATGCAAGTGAACTACCAAGTCCACCTGAGCCGATTATGGCAATTTTTTTATTTAAAAGCTTTAATTGTGTCTCTTCTCCCCACAGTTGAACCTGGCGATGAAAGTATTGCATCATGATAAACCCTTTTGTGATAAAAATGTGATTATATCATAAAAAGTTATAATACGACATCTAAAAATTTTAAAGTTTGGAAATGTTATCTTTAAAGCCCCAAACTCTTTTTGCTTGAACTACTTCAGAGTGACTCATATCAACTATCATCAACTCCTCTTTGTTCCCTAAATGCTCCAAAAGTTCACCATCGGGAGATGCCAGAAGTGAATCACCGTAAAAGTTCCATGTATGATCTTTTTCGTCATACTCTCCGATTCTATTTGCTCTTAAAATATATATGTTATGAGTAAATGCACGCGAGAGTATAAGAGCTTTCCAACGTTCATACGAATCAAAAGTTGAAACGCTTGGCAGTAAAAGACAGTCTATATTTTTATCTTTTAACTTTTCGAACATCTCGTCAAAATGTACTTCAAAACCATTCATAACTGCAAATTTAAAACCATCTATAGTAAACACTAGAGGTGAGTTTAACTCTTTTGTTTCATTAGAAAAATATTTTTTTTCATTCCAGTGCGGATAGTTGATCAGAAGTTGTTGTTGGTAGTAGGATGTTGAATTAGGTGCAAATTTTACAACGCATTTATAGATTTTGTCTTTTTTTACAATAACCATCGGTGCTACTATAGTAATAGCATATGTTTTTGAAAGCTCTTTAAGCATCTTGACTTGGAAATCTTCCTGTTCTTTTATCATGCTAAGGCTCATTGATTCAAGCTCTTTGAAAAAAGGGTTTAGTATATACTCCCCTAAAAGGAGCAGTTTGATCCCATTTTTATTTGCAATACGGATGTAGTTATAAAGTTTTGTACTACTCATCCCTTGTGAGCTCAGTTGTAGTACTGCGGCCTTCATTAAGAGTTCTTAATCTCTGTTATTTTGATCTGTGCGTCTTCAAGTATTTTTTGGGCGTCTTGAAGCTCCTTTATACCTTTTTCATATGCTTTAACACTATCTTGCAAAGTTATCTCAGGGTTCATAAGAATTTCCAGAGTTTTTTTGGCACTTTCAAGTTTACTCTCAAAGTTTGTTGTTTCTTCAGCCATCTAACATATCCTTTATATAGTGTTGAAACTTATCAAGTTCAACTAAAAATGCATCGTGTCCGTAATCACTAGGTATCTCAATATATTTGTGGTTGTTTTGTCCATTTTGCGTTAAAACGTCATCAATATGTTTCATCTCATCACTTTTAAATAGTAAATCGTTACTAAAGCTGATCAGACAAAGCTCGGCAGTGATTTTTTGCAACGCTTCACTTAATGAGTCAAATCCACGAGATAGATCATAGATATTGATAGCTTTTGTAATGTACAGATAAGCTAACGGATCAAACCATTTAGTAAAGTTATAACCGTTGTACTCTAAGTATGACTCAACCTGAAACTTACCGAAAAGCTCGTATAAACCATCAGTTCTCTTATATTCACGACCAAATTTTTCATCCATAGACTCGTGAGATAAAAAGCTAATATGTCCAGCCATACGCCCAACTGCCATACCGCTTAGACCATTTTCTTTTATAACTTCAGGATCATAATAACCTTGTTTAAAATCAGGATCTTTTAAAATTGATTCACTGGCTACTTTGTTAAATGCAATAGCCCAAGGCTGAGTAGCGTAAGTTGTAGCAAGTGCTATGATTTTTTTCGCAAAATTCGGATAGTGAATAGCAAACTGAAGTGCCTGCATACCACCCATACTTCCACCGATAATAGCTTCTACTCTATGAATATCTAAACGATCAAAAAGTATACGTTGAGCTTTTACCATATCTTTTATGGTTACAACCGGAAATTTATAACGATACGGTTCATGATAAGGGTGTTTAGGACTCATTGGACCGGTTGAGCCAAAACAGCTTCCTATAACATTTGTACAAATTACGAAATATTTGTCTGTATCTATAGTTTTTCCACTTCCGATAAGTCCATCCCACCAGCCTGGCTTTCTTTCTTCTTCGTAAAAACCTGCTGCATGGTGAGAACCTGTCAGTGCATGACAAACCACAATAACATTACTTTTGTCCTCATTCAACTCGCCGTAAGTCTCATAAGTTATATCGTAAGGCTCTAAAATACGTCCACTCTCTAAGTAAAGCGGATTTGTAAAATGTTCAGTATTTGTTTGTAGGTTTAAGTCCAAATTTTATGCTTTTTGAAAAATATTTTTTATTATTCTAGCGAAAATGGCTTAATATAAATATATTAAGCCTCTAAAGCTTGTTTCATATCCTCAATTAGATCTTTTGAACTCTCCAGTCCACAAGATATACGAATAAGTCCTGCAGGAACACCACAAGCATCTAATTCTTCTTGAGAGAGTTGTTGATGTGTTGTTGAAGCAGGGTGAGTTATGATTGATTTAGAATCACCAATATTTACAACTAAAGAGTAAAGCTCAGTAGCGTTTACAATTTTTTCAGCTGTATCCATATCTTCAACCTCAAAACTTAGAAGTCCTGAACATTGACCTTCCTCAAAATATTTTTGTGCATTTGCATAGTTAGAATTGCTTTTTAGACCAGGGTAATTTACTTTTTTTACTTTTGGATGTGCTTCTAAAAATGTAGCCAGTTCAAGTGCATTTTTAGAGTGTTCACGCATACGAAGAGCAAGGTGCTCTATACCTTGGATAAATAACCAAGAGTTAAACGGTGAAACAACGGCACCTAAATCACGAAGAAGGCTTAAACGTGCACGAAGCGTAAAAGGTGGAAGAGGTACATCAGTATAAACTAAACCGTGGTAAGATGCATCTGGCTCATTGAAGTGTGCATAACGAGCATTTCCTTTTAACTTCTCAATAAGTCCTTTTCTCTCAACCATGATTCCGCCGATCGCAAGACCTTGACCTGTTGTGTATTTTGATGCACTGTGAACAGTTATATCAACACCGCGTTCAAGTGGACGGCATAAAACAGGAGTTGCAACAGTGTTATCAACTACAGTTAATATATTATACTTATTTGCTATAGATACTATAGCGTCTATATCTGCTACATCTATACTAGGATTTGTTAAAGATTCAAAAAAGATAACTTTTGTTTTATCATCTACTAACTCTTCTATAGCACTTGGGTTATGTACATCAAAGAATCTAGCTTCAATTCCAAAGCGTTTTAGAGTATGAGCTGTTTGAGTTAAGCTTCCACCATAAAGTTGTTTTGCACATACTATGTTATCACCAGCTTCAGCAGCATTTGCTATTGCAAAAAATATAGCACTCATACCGCTTGAAGTTGCAAGTGCAGCTTCACCGCCTTCTAATTCAGTAAAACGCTTCTCAAAAACATCTGTCGTAGGATTGTTTAAACGAGTATAAATATTTCCAAGCTCTTTAAGAGCAAAAAGATTAGCAGCATGTTCTACATCACGAAATTCATAGGCCGTAGTTTGATAAATTGGAACTGCCATTGTTCCTTGTGAATCCTTCTCATAACCTGCGTGTAGTGCCGATGTTTGTAAGTCCATTATGGTTCCTTAATTATAATAAAAATTTATTTAACGGAATTCTATCACAAAAGTGTAAACCTTATTCTTGTATTACAACTGTATCGGCAAGAAGGTCATGTAAAGCGCGTTTATCCTTGCGAAACGCAACCATTAAAAATCCGATTAAAAAAGGAAGTGTTGATATTATGTAACCGATCGATCGAGTGATCGCTTGTTTATTGTCGATGTCTTTGTGTGTTTTAGCATCTACAATTTTAATGTTTAGATATTTCTTACCTGGAGTAGCACCACGCCATCTTCTCCAAAAAACTATAGTAATTACTAAAATAGCCACCTCAAAAAGAAGTTCCCATTTCATAGACATCTGTGGAGAATTTGTTAAGGCTTTGTGTGCATTTCCCGCTAGTGCGGCTTGCATGTTTTGCTGATATTGTGAAAAATCAAACCAGTTTCCATCACTTAAAAAGTAAATAATTACGGCTAATGGAAGAGCTAGAACTATAGTGTCAATAAGTGACGCTAAAAATCTAACCCAAAATCCGGCATATTTCACATCAGACATGTTAAACGTGGTAGTTCGGTGCTTCAGCAGTTATTTGAACGTCATGAACGTGAGACTCTTTAAGACCTGCACTTGTGATCTCAACAAACTCTGCTTTATCCCAGAAAGTCTCAATATCTTTACTTCCACAGTAACCCATAGATGCACGAAGACCACCCATCATTTGATGAACGATTCCTGCAATTGCACCACGGAAAGGTACACGTCCTTCAATACCTTCTGGAACAAGTTTATCAGCTGCAGTACCCTCTTGGAAATAACGATCGTTTGATCCTTTTTGCATAGCACCGATACTTCCCATACCACGGTATGATTTGTACTGGCGACCTTGATACATTACAGTTTCACCAGGAGATTCTTCAGTACCTGCTAGTAAGCTTCCTGCCATAATACAGCTAGCACCAACTGCTAAAGCTTTTGCTAAGTCACCTGAATATTTGATACCACCATCAGCGATAATAGGCACACCAAGTTTACGACCCATTTGAGCACATTCATCTATTGCAGAGATCTGAGGCACACCAACACCTGCAACGATACGTGTAGTACAGATAGAACCAGGTCCTATACCAACTTTAACACCATCAGCTCCAGCTGCAGCTAAAGCTTCAACAGCTTCACCAGTTGCTACGTTACCTGCAATTACATCAACTGCTAACTCTTTTTTGATCTGTTTTACAGTATCTATAATACCTTTAGAATGACCATGTGCCGAGTCTAAAACCAATACGTCTGCACCAGCATCAACAAGAGCTTTAGCTCTGTCCATTTGACCAACACCTATAGCTGCACCAACAACTAAACGACCAAAATCATCTTTGTTTGAGTTTGGATAAGCTATACGTTTTTTGATATCTTTAATAGTAATAAGACCTTTTAAGAAACCGTTTTCATCTATAATAGGAAGTTTTTCGATTTTATGTTGATGCATAACGTCAGCTGCATCATCTAAACTAATACCTGCATCTGCAGTTACAAGTGGCATTGGCGTCATAACTTCAGATACTACTTTACGCATATCTTTCTCAAATCTCATATCACGGTTTGTAAGAATACCCAAAAGTTTATTATGACCATCAACAACAGGTACACCTGAGATCTTGTATTCACCCATTAATGCATCTGCATCAGCTAAAGTTGCATCAGGGTTTACGTAAATAGGATCAATAATAATTCCACTCTCGCTCTTTTTAACTTTTTTAACTTGTTTACATTGAGATTCTATATCCATGTTTTTGTGGATAATCCCGATTCCGCCAAGTCTAGCCATAGCTATAGCAGCACGGTATTCAGTTACCGTATCCATAGCAGCAGAAACCATAGGGATTTTAAGTGTAATGTTTTTAGTCAATTTTGTTTCAAGATTAACTTCTTTTGGTAAAACTTCTGAATACTTAGGGATTAAAAGTACGTCTTCAAATGTAAGGGCTTTTTTACGAATGTTCATGGGTGGTATCCTTTTGCTGATGTTTAATAAACGCGATTATAGCAGATTTGTTGTTAAAAATCTATAAAAATTAAAAGCTAAATAGTTGTGTTGACAATAATTGTTTTAACAAGTATAATGCTGTTTAGTTTTTTAGAAGGATATACATGAAGTTTGATATGGACAGCTCGTTTGGGTATTTGATAAATAGGCTCTCAATAGCAAATAAAAACAGTTTTAACAAACTAATAAAACCGTACGGTGTATCTCCAGAACAGTGGACTGTACTTTTCAGGGTTGTTGAAAAAAACGGTATTACTCAAAAAGAGTTATCTGATTCAACTTATAAAGATCAAGGTAATCTGACCAGAATGATAGATAAACTAGTAGAGAGAGGGTATCTTTTAAGAGACTCTGATGAGAATGATAGACGCTCTGTAAAGCTTTTTGCAACACATAGCTCTAAGCAGTTAGTTCAAAAGATAGCACCGCTTTCAACGCAGCAAAATGAAAAGCTTTCAAGTACTTTTAGTGAAGAAGAAAAAGAAAAATTCATAGAACTTCTAAATAAAGCCTATCTAAATGTTTGACAGAAATAAAAACTTTAATATATTACTTGCCGGAATACTCAGCATAGTAGTAGGGGTCGGTGTGGCAAGATTTGCATTCACTACGCTTCTGCCACCTATGTTAGAAGATTTTTTAAGTGTTACAAATGCCGGACTTTTTGCATCTGTTAATTATGCAGGTTATTTAAGCGGTGCAGTTTTTAGTATATTTATGAAAGATATAAACGTTAAAGTAAGGTTTTTTAGAATAGGTATGATTTTAAGTGTATTAACCACTCTCGTATTGGCTACAACTACGAATGAGATACTTTGGTTTATATCACGTATTATCGCAGGGTTTGGTTCGGCTATGGTACTAATTGTTGGCGGTGCTATAGTTATGGTTAAAATCAACTACGAAGATAAAACAAAAGCAATGGGTATACATTTCACAGGTATAGGTATAGCGATTACTTCAACAGAGTTAATAAGTCAGTATGTACTTAAAAGCTCTACATGGAGTGGTGCGTGGATGGTATTGAGTGTACTTGCTTTTATACTTTCTTTTTATGTAATTTATATTCTCTCTTTTGATAAAGAATTGAAAAAGGAGGCTCCAAAACATAAAGTTTCAAAATCTATGTTTACACCGTATGTGATCTTTTTGATACTAGCTTATTTTACTGCAGGTGTTGGTTTTGTAGTTCAGGCTACTTTTTTCCCTGATATTATAAATTCATTAGATGGACTTGAAGGTTCAGGTAGTTTAGGCTGGTTAATAGTAGGAATTGCTGGTATACCATCGGCAATTTTTTGGATGTGGCTTGCTCATAAGTATAACAGTGTAGATATTATTATAGTGACTTTTGTTCTTCAGGTTATAGGTATACTTATTCCAACTTTTACAAATGATATATATATGAATCTTCTAAGTGGTGCATTATACGGAAGTACTTTTATAGCTCACGTCGCTCTTTTTATGCATTACGGAGGAACTTTAGCAGGTGGAAATCCAGTTATGTTTATGGGTGCTATGACGGCAGCATATGGTATTGGACAGGTTGGTGCACCACTATATAGTGTAGCTTTATTTGAAATGTACGGAAATTACAATGCTTCGTTATATGTGACAGCTTTTATAGTATCGCTCGGTATAGTATTTTTGCTAAGTGCTAAAAGGGTAGGTAAGATAAAAAATTAGTCTAGGTCATCAGGAATTATTATGCAAAAACATATACCTTTTTCAGTATTATTTGCAGATATTTTTCCATTTAGATGTCTTTCAATAATTGTTTTACTCATGTAAAGTCCAAGTCCTGTTGCATCTTTTTGATCTTTTGTACTAAAATAGGGTTCAAAGATCTTCTCTTTATTTTTTTCATCTATTCCTGAACCGTTATCGCATATACTTATTGTGATAATATTTTTTTCTTTTTTTGTTAAAATTTTTATCGTTGGATTTTCTTTATTGTGTTCAACAAGAGAGTCTTTAGCATTTTTAATTAGGTTTATAATAACCTGCATGAGCTCTCTTGAATAAGTATATAACTCTATAGTGTTGTCAATCTCCATTACTACGTTAATACTATTGTTTTCCAAAGACTTTCCAATGATCTTCATTACATTAAAAAATATGTTTTCCAGTTTCACTTTTTCACGTATTTTTACAGGCTTAAAAAAGTTTCTAAAATCATCTATAGTATGTGAGAGTTCTTGAGTTTGGTACATGATATTGTTTGCATACTCTTTTGATAATATATTGTTTAGGTTGTCAAATTCAATATCTGCAAGCATATTACTCGCTTCCATAGAGATAATGCTGATTGGCTGTCTCCACTGGTGGGCTATCATGCTGATCATCTCTCCTAAAGCAGCTTGACGTGACTGTGAGATCATAATATTTTGCTGTTCTTTAAGTTCCAGTTTGTTATTGTAATCTTCCGTAATATCAAAAGCTATTGTTGCTATACGCTTTTTGGATTCATTATTTTTTATAGAGAACTTAATTACTCTATAATATCTGTCAATATTTGCTTTAGGAATTTTAAGAATATCTTCACACTTGCCTTTTTCATAAGCTATATCATCCATAGATTTAATTTTATTTATAGTTTCTTCATCAAAAAAGTTCTCTCCCCCTTCAATTTGATGGTTTTCATTATCAAAAAAATGTTTGCTTAGTAAGTTTGCATATACATACTCTTGATCTATATCTTTTATAACTACATAGGCAGGGATATGATCCATAAAAAGTTCAAATATGTATTTTTGACCCTTTAAATCTTTTTCTAATTGTTTCACTTTTGTAATATCTGTATGTGTACCTATAGCACGAATCGCTATTTCATTGTGATCGAACAAAGTTTTCCCTCTGTCTAAAATCCATACCCAGTGTCCGTCTTTATGTTTTAGTCTGTATACACATTCATAAGTATCAGTTTGCCCTTTTATATTACTTTGAAAATTATTTATTACTTTATCTTTATCATCAGGATGTAGAAGTTCTTTCCAGACTTCTTGTGAACTTTCTAGTTCATCAGGATTATATCCAAGTTGTTTTTTCCAGTTGTTTGATAAATATAGTTCATTATTTACTAGGTTTAAGTCCCATAAACCATCATTAGTAGCATTTAATGCAAATATATATCTTTCTCTTGAGAGCTCTATTTCTGTTATATCTGTAAATACTACCAAGTGTGTATTGTCTGTATCGTAAGATAGTTTTTTAGATTTTATATCAAAAAAATACTTTTTTCCGTTTTTTGTCATCGATACTTTATGTACTTTATGGTTATTTTGTTTTATATATTCAAACCACTTCAGCCCATGTACACTCTCTTCAAGACACTCATAAACTTCTTCAAAATAATCACATATACAATTATGCTCACTTAGAAAGTCTTCAAGTGTGTTATAACCGAAAAACTCCAGCATAGCTTTGTTTGCATTCTTTATTGTTTTAGAGTTTATTGTTATCAAAATATCAGGTGTAGTATCAAACAAATCTTGGAGGTTAGTTTTACTCTTAGTTAATTCATCAACTTGCTGATTGTAAATATCTTCAACACTTTCTTGATACTTTCTGACTTGTTTAATTACCATAAAAACAATGACAAAAAATAGACTTAAAATAAGTAAGTATCTTAAATAATAGGTATAAAAAAAAGATGAAAAAATATTATCTTTTTTTTGAAATGTAATGATCTTTACACTGTCTTCATCGGAAAAGTTTTTTAAAATTATAAAGTGTGTCATGTAGTCTTGACCATCTATATCGTAGTGTTTATGATCATTGAAGTCTATCGGTTTGAATTGATTATATAGTTTTTTAAACTTCTCATTTTCATCTGAAGATGAAAAAATTTTAAGCTCATCTTCTTTAATGAAAAGTACTCCAAAAGAATCACTGATATTTTTTATAGCTTCAATTAAAAAGGTCGGTTCAATACCAATTTCTATTGCCCCTATATAAGTTCCGTTTGTATCAAAAATGGGACTTATGATTCTGTATACACTATCATGTCTGCCTGTTTCATAACCTGTTGTAGTTTTATGGCTTTTATGAATATTTCTTATCATAGCTCTTGTTTGTGCTATATTGTCACCATAGTCATCCGGTTTATGTACCCTTAAAAATGATCTGCCATCTGCTAAATGAACATGCATGATTTTTAGGTATGAGTTCTCTTCCTGCATAAGTTTAAACATAGGGTACAAGACTTTATATAAACCATCTCTATCATTATTTAAAATGTAACTTCTGATATTTGCCGTTTCAGATAAACTTCTAACCCTATAGTAGTAGTGCTTTATAATATAATTGATAGCATCTTGTATATTAACATCGATCTTGTTTTTATATTCTTTCTCTTTTTCTTCTATATATTGTTTGTGTGCAAAACTTATAGTGAATATGCTTGATAGCAAAAGAGTCAGCATTGCTAATGATATATATAAAATTACACTTTTTTGTAACTCTTTCGTATCAAAAATATTCATGTTTTACTTTTTTGTTTAGAAAAGATCATCTATCAGATCACTTCCACATTCAAGGTTTTCAAGCCAGTCTAAAAATTTTTCAGAGTTTTCATCTTCAAATACAAATCCATGTTGCGGTGCAATTTTTGAGAGTTCAAGAGCTTTGACTCTGTTTACCCATGCACGACAAAGTTTATTTGAACCCATATACCTTTTATGAAACGCTTCCAAATATTTTACATGTGAATCAAAATCTTCAACTTTTTTATACTCACCCATAGAAGTTACTATTGCTGCTCCTATATCACCTGAGAATAAAATTTTAGATCTTGAGTCATAAAGTGAAAAGTTACCAGGCGAATGTAGAAAATGAGCAGGAACAAACTCCAAATAATCTGCTCCGAAGTTTAGTTTTGCTCCTTTATCATTAAGCGGTATGATTCTGGTCATTTCCAAAAAGCCGTAATGGCTCATAAATCTAACCCATAAGCTTGATAACACAAATTTTGCTTTTGTGCTCATAGCCCACTGAGTTATTGAACCTGATACATCAGGATCTTGGTGTGAGAGGAAAACAAATTTAATTTTCTGCACATCTATATATCTGCTTACTGCATCATACAGCTCGTCAAATATAGCTTCACTTCCAGGATCTACTAACACTGCAGAATCTTTTTGAATAATCAAATATTGATTTACAGATAAGAAAGAATCCCCAAGCTCTTCATCATCAAAACTAAACATCACACATTTATGTGTACCATCATCATATAATATTTTTTCTTTATTGTCATTCATCTTTAATCCCCTTAAATTCTCTGATTATTGCCATTTGTCTTTTTGTTATGTATTTAGTCAATTCACTTTTATTTAGATCTTCAAATGCAAAGATAAGGTGATAGTCATTTTTTCGTGCATCTTTATGCAGTAGTTTTGCAGAGGTATTTATAATAAACGGTTTTTTATCAAATTCCAAGACAATATTCAGCCAAACTTCATCACCCTCTTCAAGTCCTGCAGGAATAGTGTACATACTGAGTTTTATAGCTTCTAAAGATATGTCGTCTATAGTTATATCGGTATGAAATTTGTTTTCTCCCAGAAATAGTGAAATTGATTGCTTCTCATCTGGAACTATTCTTACAGTTTTTCTATCAACTGCAGATGTTTGAATGAATTTTAAATCACTAAGGACAACTTCTTGTTTATCATAACTGATTCTTTCTACACTTTTGGCTTCTATGGCATATGGTAATGAGTCAGAGACAAGAATTGTTTTTTTTTCATACTGGATAGCTCTTATTTGACTGAATTTTGTTTTTAATGTTATTTTCTTATCGTTTATTTCAGTTATCGTACCATCGTTGGTTATGCTTAAGCCTTTATAGTAGTTATGGACTTCTACTGTGGCATAGTTTCTATGTAAGATGTTTAAAAGATCAAACATAGCTTTTTCATTTTCTAAATTTTCTTGATTGTCTATTTGAGAAGCATCATATAGGTCTAATAGTTTTAAGTCTGTCACATCATCAAAAGATAAAATCCCATATGATTCCTGATCTGGAATCTCCGTATATTTTAGTATAAAGTGTTTAAATTTCTTGTTTTTGTCAAAAAGTTTAACATTATGCATCTCTTTTGTATTTTCACGAATCTCATCAAACCAGTTTTTATCTTCAGTTTGATATAAAAATCCATCATGTTTTAAAAATACGTTGCCCAAGTCCTTGTGCTTTTGAAAAAAATTTTCAAGGTCGTCAACACCAAAAAAGTCTAAAAACATTTGATTTGCCATAATAGGTTTAAAATCTTTTAACATTAAAACTATAGATGATTGGTAGTTAAATACATTTTTTAAATTTGTATTGAAAACATTGGCATTTTGTTCTTCTTTTAGCTCTGTAATGGCATCATTAATAACATCTGCAAACTCATATATGCCTACTGGCTTTTTTAAAAATCTGAATACTTTAAGTTCGATTGAGTTCATAAGGTATTCTCTGTCATCAAAAGCAGACATGATGATTACTTTTGCATGGGTGTTAAGGTCTTTTATATATTTGGCAAGCTCCATACCATTCATTTCAGGCATGATAATATCAGTTATAACAATATCGTATGAGTTTTTTTTAAAAAGTTCTAATGCAGTTTTACCGTTCTCTGCAATATCGACGTTGGAGAAAAATTTATTTAAAAGTTTGGCAACATTATTTCTGAGTTTAGTGTTGTCTTCAGCAAATAAAACACTAAAAGCTTGAGCCTCTTTGGCTAGCTTTTTTAGATCATTCATAAACAGCCTTTAATATAATTAAACCCACGAAAGGTTTATTTTATATTAAAGAGTTTTAATGTGTTCTTAATTGTTAGAAGTTTATCTCTTTTTCTAAACTAAGTGCACCGTCAAATAGTGTCTGTTCATTATAAGAATTTGCTATCAGTTGTAATCCAACTGGCATACCGTTGTCACTTTTACTGATAGGAAGTGAAATTGCAGGAAGACCTGCAAGGTTAACACTGATAGAGTAAAGGTCACTAAGGTACATATCCATCGGGTTTGAGAGTTCACCGAATTTTGGCGCAATTCCCGGTGCAATAGGTGATAAGATAAGGTCCATATCCTCAAAAATCTTTTCATACTGATCTTTGATCATATGTCTTGCTTTTTGTGCTTTCACATAATAAGCTTCATAATAACCACTGCTTAATACGAAGTTTCCAAGCATAATACGGCGTTTAACTTCATCACCAAAACCTTGACTTCTTGTTTGAATAAAAGTGTCTTGAAGATTTTTACCTTCTACACGGTTACCATAACGTATACCGTCATAACGGGCAAGGTTTGTAGCAGCCTCCGCAGTTGCAGTGATGTAATAAGCTGATATGTCAAATTTTGCATCCATAAGCTCGTAGTTTACTATCTCATGACCTGCATTCTCTAAAGCTGCTATAGCTTTTTCATACGCATTTTTAACATCGGTACTTGCATTTTCAACATGCTTAGGTAAGACGGCAATTTTTAGTTTTCTTTCTGGATTTAGTTTATCAGAAACTTTATCATCTTTTGGAGCAGAAGTTGAATCTTTTTCGTCATGTCCACTTATGATGTCATAAAGTATCGCAGCATCTTCAACGTTTTGTGTCATAGGACCGATTTGATCAAGGCTTGATGCATAAGCGCCTAAACCGTAACGGCTTACACGTCCATATGTTGGTTTCATACCAACAATTCCACAAAATGAAGCTGGTTGACGGATTGACCCACCTGTATCGCTTCCAAGTGCAGCCACGGCAAGTCCAGCAGCAACAGCAGCAGCACTTCCTCCTGAACTTCCACCAGGAACATGGTCTTTATTTATAGGATTTAGTGTTTTACCGTAAAAACTTGATTCTGTAGTAGAACCCATAGCAAATTCATCCATATTTGTACGACCAAATGGACTAAGACCGGCTTTAAGCATCTTCTCAATAACAGTAGCATTATACGGTGCAATATAGCCTTGAAGTATATTTGAACCAGATGTTACAGACCAGTTTTTTACTTGAATATTGTCTTTAATAGCTACAGGTACACCATCACCGACATTTTCAACACTTATATAAGCGTTTAGATCTGAATTTGCTTCTATTTTTGTTTTTAATTCTTCTTTTAGTTTTGTTAATTCTTCTTTGTTTAATTTTAGTGCTTCTTTTAACGTAATCACAAATTTTCCTGCATAAATAAAAATTTTTTGTATTATATCCAAATATATATGTTTTTCATAAAGTTGCAAAATGCACAAGTGTATGGTAGAATTTTTCCAAAGAGGTGCACGACATGTTCCATACCAAAACAGTAGAAGATACACTCTCTTCTCTTGAATGTACAATAGATGGTCTAAACTCAAAAGAAGCTGAAAAACGTTTAGCCCATTATGGATTAAATGCTATACCAGAAGCAAAAAAAAGTACACTTTTAGATATCTTTATAGCACAATTTAAAAGTCCGATTATATATGTACTTTTAATAGCTGCAATAGTCTCTTTAGTTATAAAAGAGTATACGGATGCAGGTTTTATATTTGCGGTATTGCTGATTAACTCTTTTATAGGGACATATCAGGAATATAGTGCCAATCAAAGAGCTGATGCATTAAAAAAAGTATTTAAAACATACGTAAATGTTTTAAGAGATGGTAAAAAAGTTGAACTATTAAGTGAAGAGATAACAGTCGGAGATATAGTATATTTTGAATCTGGCATAAAAGTTCCTGCCGATGTCAGATTAATAGAGACAAGTGATCTTCAAGTTAACGAATCTCTTCTTACTGGTGAATCTATAGATGTTACAAAAGATTCTGGATATATATCTGAAGATGAAGATGAACCAATAGGCGATCGAAAAAATATGCTTTATGCAGGTTCAATGGTTATTAAAGGTCGCGGTATCGGTATTGTAACAGCTGTTTCCGAACATAGTGAAATCGGTAAAATAGCATTGCTGCTTTCAAAGTCAAGCATTTCAAAACCGCCTCTTGTAATGAGGATGGAAACTTTTTCGCTAAATATAGCAAAGATGATTGCACTATTTGTTGTATTTATTATCATTATCGGAATCTATCAAGAGTTTTCACTTAAAGAAATTTTCTTTTTCAGTGTGGCAATTGCAGTATCAACTATACCTGAAGGTCTGCCGGTAGCAATTACAGTAGCTCTAAGTGTTGCAAGTTCGGTTATGAGTAAGAGAAACGTTATAGTTAGAAAACTATCAGCCATAGAGGGACTTGGCTCATGTACACTTGTAGCCAGCGATAAAACCGGTACTATGACGCAAAACAAGTTAAGTGTTGAGCACTTTGTAACGCCAAAAAAAGTTTATAGCTCAAAAGAGAAAATAGATGAGAATATACTACTTGCCTCTTTATTGTGTAATGAAGCTACAATAAATAAAGATGAAAACGACTTTTATTATTTAGGCGATCAGGTTGATGTAGCTTTGGCTAAATATGCTTTAGATATAGATTCAAGTATTATAAATATAAAGAACAACATCACTCCATTGCATATGCTTGCGTATGAGCCTCAAAATGGATATTCAGCAGCTTCATATAATATAGATGGACAAAAGACAGACTTTATAAAAGGTTCACCTGAGCTTATAATGGAAAAAAGTGATCTTAATGAAGAAGAATTTGAAACTCTCTCAAAACAAGTAGACCAATGGGCGGCTGATGGTTTTAGAAATATAGCATTTGCATATAAATTTAATGATGAGAGTGGTATTGCAAAAGAGGGATATAAATATATAGGTTTTGCTGCTATTATTGATCCATTAAGAGAAGGTGTAAAAGAAGCAGTTACAACAGCTGAACAAGCCGGTATTGAAGTTGTGATGGTGACAGGTGATCATCCAAATACTGCTTTGTTTATATCTAAAGAGCTTGGGATTGCCATAAGTAAAGAAGAGGTTATGGACGGTGTGGCTGTTAGTCACTGGCAAGAAAGAGGTGCCCCAAAAGATGAAATAGCAGATAAACGTGTATTTGCCCGTGTTTCACCTGAACAAAAACAAGTAATAGTACAAAAGTTTCAAGATATTGGTCATTTTGTAGCTGTAACTGGTGACGGTGTTAATGACGCTCCAGCACTAAAAAGGGCAAACATCGGTATATCTATGGGAAAAAGCGGTACGGACGTAGCAAGAGAATCAAGTGACATGATACTAACAGATGATGCCTTTAGTTCCATTGTAAATGGTATAGAGGAAGGGCGTATAGCATACGATAATATACGTAAAGTTATACATCTGCTTATATCTACCGGTTTTGCAGAGATGGTACTTGTAATGCTCTCAATGCTTTTTTTCATACCAATACCTCTTTTGCCTGTACAACTGTTGTGGTTAAACTTAGTAACTAACGGTATTCAGCATATAGCTTTAGGAGTTGAAAAAGCTGAACCTGGCGTATTACAAAGAAAAGCCAGAGATCCAAAAGAACCTATTTTTAACTCTATTATGATAAGCCGAGTTATAGTTGGCGGACTTTATATGGGTATATCTGCTTTTGCAGTTTTTTATACACTGTTACACTTTGGTTATGCAGAAGAATCAGCTAGGAATATTACACTTCTATTAATGGTTTTATTTGAGAATGTACATGTATTTAATTCTAGAAGCGAAAATCATTCTATTTTTAAAATAGATTATAAGAAAAATATATTTTTATGGGTATGTGTTATATTTGCACAAGGTATTCATATAGCTTCAATGTATATACCTTTTATGCAAAAAGTATTAAATATTCAACCTGTAGATCTAAATACATGGTCTGTACTTCTTATCATAGCACTTATACTAATAGTCGTTATGGAGATAGAAAAAATTATAAGAAAGAGAGTATTAAAAAGTAATTGAAAAATATGAAATATATTAAATACGGTAAAGAAAATATAGCACCTTCTAAAGTGATCTGCATAGGCAGAAATTACGTTGAACATATAAAAGAGTTAAACAACGAAACGCCTGATTCTATGGTCGTGTTTAATAAGCCAAATTCTGCAATAAGTGAGAGTTTAAAATTTATAAGTGATGACACTCGCTTTGAGGGTGAGATCTGCTTTTTAATGAAAGATAAAAAAATTGAAGCAGTGGGCTTCGGACTTGATTTGACAAAAGCAGATATTCAAAATAAACTAAAGCAAAAAGGTCTTCCTTGGGAGAGGGCAAAAGCTTTTGATGGCTCTGCCGTACTCAGCGAGTTTGTAAAGTTTGATGGTGATTTAAAAGACCTTAAAATGGAGTTGTATATAAACGATAAACTTACTCAGCATGCAAACTATGATCTGATGATCTATAAGCCGATGGAGATGATAAAAGAGATAGATTCGTTTATGAGTATAGAAGATGGAGATATTATAATGAGCGGGACACCAAAAGGTGTCGGCAATTATAAAAAGGGTGATCTGTTTGTAGGAAAGATCTTTTGCGGGGATAATCTTCTTGTTGAGGTAAAGTTGGGAGTTGAGTGAATTTAGTTATTTAAGATATATTTTTGTATACTACACATTAAAAAATATAATATAAATAAACAAAGAATTTCAACAAACAATAGTAAGGCAACAGCATGGATGATTTATACTCACGATATCAAACGGATTTTTATCTTAAATCCACGTTCTGGCTTTCTGTAATTGCTGGAACTTTGATATTGCCTTTTGCTTTTTATCACATTACTATTGAACACATGGGTATTGGTATAGGTGCTTTTATTACCTCATTGAGTCTATACTTGGTTGCCTGGGCTTGTAAGAGAAAAATATATAAAACTATTTATACGTTTATCTGGCTTACCCCTTTTACAACGTTATTTGTAGCTTATCTAACAAACTTTGTTGGAATAACCGGTACCTATTGGTGTTATTCGACACTAATTTTATATTACTTCATGATGTCAGAGCGTCAGGCATGGATGTCAAATATTATATTTGCACTGGTTAATATTCCCGTAGTGTGGTATCTTTTTGCGACGGACGAAGCTATCAGGTTCACTATAACATTCTCATTGGTTAGTGCATATTCGGCTGTTTTTCTTCATGTAGTATCCAAGCAATATAGTGATCTGCAAAAAATGGCTATTACTGACAAGCTAACCGGTTTATACAATAGGACAATGCTTAAAGACTTTTTGGAACATGCGATTCATCAAGCTAATCGAACAAATACCGCACACACACTAATTATTATGGACGTTGATCATTTTAAGAACATTAATGATGAATTAGGTCATGATACTGGTGATCACGTTCTCATACAGCTTGGAGAATTTTTAAAGAACTCTCTTAGAGAGAGTGACAAGGCATTTAGAATCGGAGGAGAAGAATTTTTGGTTCTGCTATACAATACAGATGGAGCTAATAGCATTGACATAGCAGAAAAAATACGAAAGGGTATTGAAAACCTTTCATTAATACCGGATCGCAGTGTAACTGTCAGTATTGGTGTAGCCGGTCTCAGTTCAGTTAAAGACTGGAAGCAGTGGATGAAGACCTGTGATATGAAACTATATGAGGCTAAGAATAAGGGTCGAAATATAGTAGTTGTTTAAACAACTAAGTTTTACCCTCTAGCTCTGTAACTACCTTATGCATCTTATAAAGTGAGTCAGGGTTTAAAGATATAGAACTGATCCCAGACTCGACCAAAAACTTGGTTATCTCAGGATAATCTGATGGAGCCTGACCACATATTCCTATGTACTTTCCTTTTTCGTTTGATACATCTATAACCATCTTAAGCATCTTTTTGATCGCGTTGTTTCTCTCATCAAATATATGGGCAATCTTGGCACTGTCCCTGTCAACACCAAGGGTTAGCTGAGTAAGATCGTTAGAACCTATCGAGAAGCCATCAAACACTTCTAAAAACTCATCTGCCAGTATTACATTTGCAGGTATTTCACACATTGCATATACTTCAAGATTATTTTTCCCCTGTGCCAGCCCCTGAGAGTTCATAACCTCTATAACTTTTTTACCCTCATCAACAGTTCTGACAAATGGAAACATCACTTTTACGTTATCAAGTCCCATATCATCACGTACAAATTTTAAAGCCTCACATTCCCACTCAAATGATTCTCTACAACTCTCATCGTAGTATCTGCTAGCTCCTCGAAATCCGATCATCGGGTTTTCTTCCTCAGCTTCATAATCAAATCCGCCAGGCATATTTTTATACTCGTTGCTTTTAAAATCACTCGTTCTTACTATTACGGGTTTAGGATAAAATGCTGCAGCTATAGTGCCTATACCTTCGCTGAGCCTGTTTATAAAGAACTCTTTAGCATCAGTATATGGTGCCATAAATGCTCTGATCTTCTCTTCATCTCTTACGCTTTTACCTTTGTGCATATCAACCAAAGCCATAGGGTGTGTGTTTATAGAGTGGTTCATTATAAACTCCATTCTAGCAAGACCAACACCGTCATTTGGCATCTGTGCTAGTTTGAACGCCTGGCTTGGATCAGCTACGTTCATAAACAGATGAGTCTTTGTTGGTTTTAACTCGGCTAAGTCTATATCTTTAACAGAGTAATCTAACTCTCCATCGTATATAAAGCCCTCATTACCGCTTGCACAACTTACCGTTACACTTTGGCCATTTTTTAGCACTTTTGTAGCATCTCCACATCCTACTACCGCTGTTACACCGATTTCGCGTGCAACTATGGCTGCATGGCAGGTACGGCTTCCTTTGTCTGTCACTACTGCAGAGGCTTTTTTCATAACGGGTTCCCAGTCGGGATTTGTAGTAGGGGCTACTAAAACCTCACCATCTTTAAATTCAGAAAATTCAGATATATCGTTGATAATATGAACCCTCCCGCTACCTATGCGATCACCTGCAGCTATACCTGAAGTTAAAACTTTTGCACCTTTGGAGTTTAGAGTGTATTCCTGTATATGTGAGCTTGTTTGTTTTTTACTTTGCACTGTTTCTGGACGTGCTTGAACTATGTAGAGCTTATTGTCTTTTGCATCTTTAGCCCACTCTATATCCATAGGTTTTTTGTAATGATCTTCTATAATAACAGCCTGTTTAGCAAGTTCGATCACATCTTGATCATCTATGGAAAAGCTGTTTTGCTCCTCTTTACTAGTTTTTATATTTAGAGTATTTTTACTACTATCTGCATAGATTAGTCTCTCTTTTTTACTTCCTAAAGAGCGTTTTAGTATGGTGTTTATACCTTTTTTTAAAGTAGGTTTGTAAACTAAAAACTCATCTGCATTTACACGTCCACTTACTATATTTTCACCAAGTCCCCAGATTGAGTTTATAAGTACAAGCTTGTCTGATCCGCTTTGGGTATCTATACTGAACATAACTCCACTTGAGGACTCATCACTTCTTACCATTTTTTGAACACCAACTGAGAGAGCGACTTTGAAATGATCATATCCGCGGGAGTCTCTGTAGCTGATCGCTCTGTCGTTAAAGAGTGATGCGAAACATCTGTGTACACTGTGGAGTAGTTCATTTGGAGTATTTACATTTAAAAATGTCTCTTGCTGGCCTGCAAACGAGGCATCCGGTAGATCTTCAGCTGTTCCAGATGAGCGAACGGCTACATCTGTGCTATCTGAGCTGTACTCTTTTGATAGTTTTGTGTAGGCATTTTTGATTTCATCTTCAAGCTCTTTTGGCATCTTTGTATTTAAGATAAGCTCACGAACTTTTTTACCTTTATCTTGAAGCTCTTTTGTGTTTTTTGCATCAATATTTTTAAGAGTTTCATAGATCTTCTCTTTTAGATCATCTTGGCTTAAAAGAAGCCAATAAGCTTCGCTTGTAGTTGCAAAGCCGTTAGGGATGTTTATGTTTTGAGATGTAAGCTCGTTATACATCTCTCCAAGTGAAGCGTTCTTACCACCTACCTGAGGCACATCACCTATACTAAGCTCATTAAAAAAACGTATATATCTCATAACCACTCCTTTATTTATTTAAAAGAATCCCAGACATTATTTTTATTGAAATACCAAAGCGCATAGGGTGTTTCAAAGACAAAAAAACTAAGTACGCTAAACCAAAACCAGTCAAGTGTCAAAAACAGAGCATTAAACTCTATGTATGAGCCGTAAAACAAAATACCAGATATACTAATAGCTATAACAAATGACACCGCATCGTATTTTGCCAGTTGCATACCGTCTGATCCTGCAACACGCGGAAAAAGCCAAAGGTAAGAGAAGCTTAAAATGCTTAGATTTATAAGTATAACAATAAGCTCCGGACTACTCATTTTTCATAACCTAACCCTTATATATTAAAGGAACAAATACAAATCCGTAATGTTCTATGGTATTTAGTTTATCATTTTTTTCTTTAGTTATTTCATATATAGAATTTCGAACCGGTATGACAAGTTTACCGCCTTCTTTAAGCTGTTTAGTTAACTCATAAGGTATATGTTCCGCTGAGGCAGATACCAAGATCTTGTCAAAACTTTCGTTGTCTATTCCAAGTGTATCTGAAGCTTTTAAAATTTTTGAATTTTTAAAGTTGTATTTTTGAAGGTTTTTTCTGCCAAGTTCTACAAGCTCATCAATTCTCTCCAAACCTGTAACTGAACCTTCATCTTTTACTATGTATGAAAGCAGTGCCGTAGTCCATCCGGAACCGCTTCCTATATCTAAAATAGATTCACCTTTTTTAGGTGAGAGCATCTCAAACATCATAGCTACGGTTGTGGGTTGTGAAATAGTTTGATTCTCACCTATAGGAAGTGGACAGTCATAGTATGCTTCACTGCTATAGTTTAGAATAAAATCTTTTCTGTCTATATGAGTAAATGCATCTATGATCTGTTCTGAATATAAAGAATTTGTATCTATTAGATGATCAACTAAGTCTTTATTTGTAAACATTGACTCATTTTAACTCTTGAAGAGCCTTTATAACATCATCAAGGTTATCTAATGGGATATGTACTTTCCATTCGTGATTGTCGGTACTACCAGCTAATGAGATACCAATACTTGCTACATCGTTGCTACCTGGTCCATAAGGTTGTGAAATCTTTGTTATAGATATTAGACCTTTTTTTGTTCCGCTAAGTTCAATTGTCTTTACCATAGTAGATCCTTTTATAATATAATTTTATAGTTTATCTATTTAGAAAAGAAATATCAAGTATAGGTTAATAAAAAAACTTTTTCATATAGGTGTAGTACTCCACATTTTCAAGTACAGAATTGTGTGTCTCATTTTTTAAGAGTTTTACACTAAGTTGAGACTTTGGAAACTCTTTTATAAGCTCCTTTGTTCGCTCATTATATACAGTCATATCGTTTTGGGCATAAATGATCAGCGTATCTGTATCTATATCTTCTATTCTTGATGCAGAATCATATTTATCTCTTAACATCAAAGATATAGGAAAGATTTTAAATTTTTGTTGTGCAACTTTTTCTATGCTGTCAAACGGAGTTACAAGTACAAGCTTTTCAATCTCTCTTTTAGATGCCAAATATGTAGCTATGCCAGAACCGAGACTTCTGCCAATTACAGATACACTTTCATATCTGTTTTTTATCTGATCATATATATGAAGTGCATCTGAATAGAGGCTTTTTTCATTCGGTATACCAGTGGAGTTTAGGTACCCGCGATACTGTACAAGATAAACAGTATGCTTTTTAAAAGTCATTGTAAAGCGAAGAAAGTTGTACTCTACATCTTCAGCATTACCGCCAAAATAGATGATCGCTTTTTTTTGTCCTTCGTTTACCAAGGTTGCATGTATAGACTCACCTTCGTTCTCAAATACTTTTTCTTTAAAATTGTTAATACCCTTTGGTTTAGGATGGTAAAGTATAGCATCCTGTTTAATATATATAAAACAGCATGACGCTATGTATAATACAAGTACTAATACTAAAAAAGATTTAAAAACATTTTTTAAAAACTTAATTGGTGATCCTTTAAATACTCAATATCAGATGTAGCAATTATACTCTAAAAAAATATATATGATAAAATTTTGAAAAAGGAGAGCCTTGCCAATGTTTTCATGCCTAAACTGCAAAGAGATTTTAACTAACACTAAAAAATCATTTATTATGATCGCACCTATGCTCATAGCCGTAATTGGCCTTGTCGGGCTACTTCAAACAATATTAACGCCTGATATGATCCACTCTGTGTTTAACTCAAATGCAATACACGATATGTTTGTCGGTACAATAATCGGAGGTGTATCTGTAGGTCAGCCTTTTGTAAGTTATATACTCGGTGGAGAGCTTTTAAAAGAGGGTGTATCACTGTATGCGGTTAGTGCGTTTATATTGGCATGGGTAACTTTGGGAGTTATACAGTTGCCGCTAGAGTGGAGTCTGTTTGGAGGTCGTTTTACTGTAGTTAGAAATTTGTTGGCATTTATTTTTACTTTTATAATCTCGTTTTTTACGGTTATAACTCTGGAGATCTTAAGATGAGTAAAAAGCCTAAAAATAAGATCTCGTGGATAATGCTAATAATAACTATAACAATATATATAGTTACTGCTTTTATAGACTCATCTGTAGCAACTGATGCACTAAAAAAGAGTTATGAGATTTTAAGATCTATAGCACCGATAATAGCTGTTGTTCTTTTACTGATGGCTACTTTCACAACACTTATAAAGACAAAAAATATGGTTAAACATATAGGTGAAGATAGTGGTTTAAAAGGGTGGATAATAGCTATACTTGGAGGTTTGCTTAGTCATGGTTCTACTTATATTTGGTATCCGATCCTCTCACAGATGCGAAATGAAGGGGCTAGGGAAGGGCTTATAATTGCATTTTTTTACGCAAGAGCAATAAAGCTTCCTTGGATACCTGTGATGATCGCTTATTTCGGACTTGGGTTTACGCTTATTTTATCTGCATATATCCTGCTTGGAGCATTTTTGCAAGGAATTATTGCAGACAAAACTAAATAACAGTACCTTAGTTAATATCTTTTGTTTGAAGACGTAATGCATTTGCAATTACAGATACTGAACTAAAACTCATTGCAGCAGCTGCAATAATAGGGCTTAATAAAATTCCGAAAAACGGATAAAACACTCCTGCGGCTAGAGGTATACCAAGAGAGTTGTATACAAAAGCGAAGAAAAGGTTTTGTTTAATATTTCTGATCGTTAAGGCACTTAGTTTTCTAGCATGTAGAATTTTTTTCAAATCACCTTTCACAAGAGTCAGATCAGCTGTTTCCATTGCAATATCGGCACCGGTTCCCATAGCAATTCCAACATCTGCAAGAGCTAACGCTGGTGCATCATTTACGCCATCACCAGCCATGGCAATAGTGTAGCCTTTTGATTTATACTTTTTAAGTGCATCTACTTTATCTTCAGGCAAAAGTTGGGCTTCAAAATCATCAATTCCAAGTTGATTTGCAACGGCACGTGCAGTTCCTTCATTGTCACCTGTTAGCATAACGATTTTGATATTTTGCTCGTGAAGTGTGGTTATTGTCTCTTTCATCTCATCTTTTATAGGATCAGATACTGCAATAAGGCCTATTAAAGTGTTATTCTTTGCCAAAAACATAACAGTTTGCCCGCTACTTTCTCTTTGTTTAAACTCTTTACTCAATGGTTCTAAGTCTATATTGTGTTCTTGCATCATTGCCATGTTGCCAAGAATAATAATCTCGTCGTTTATTTTCCCTTTGATCCCTTTACCGGTAACTGAATCAAATTCATTAACTTCTTCTAGTTTTATGCCATCTGATGCTTCAATAATAGCTTCAGCAAGAGGGTGCTCACTACTTCTTTCAAGTGATGCAGCAAAACCGAGCATGATCTTTTCATCTACATCAGCACTTGGTACAATACCTACTACTTCAGGGTGCCCCTTAGTCAATGTCCCTGTTTTATCTACCAATAGTAAGTTCACTTTACGCATGTTTTCGATAGCTTCGGCATTTTTATATAGTATACCGTTACTTGCTCCTTTACCCATTGCAACCATTATTGACATAGGTGTTGCTAAACCAAGAGCACATGGACAAGCTATGATTAGGACTGCTACGGCATTGATTAAGGCATATGTCATACTAGGTTCAGGACCGTAAATTGCCCATAAAATAAATGTAGTAATTGCGATAAATATTACAGCAGGTACAAAATAAGATGCAGCTATATCTGCAAGGTTTTGGATTGGTGCACGACTTCGCTGAGCTTCTGCAACCATTGTTACAATTCTTGATAACAGAGTTTCATTGCCGACTTTTTCAGCTTGCATTATAAGTGATCCTGTTTTGTTGATCGTTGCACCAATGAGTTGTGCTCCTACTTCTTTATGAACTGGGATCGCTTCTCCAGTGACCATTGATTCATCAAGTGTAGAGCTTCCTTCTAGTACTATTCCGTCAACTGGGACTTTTTCACCAGGGCGTATACGAAGGTGATCACCTTTTTGGACAAGGTTTAAGTCCAGATCTTTTTCACTTCCATCTTCTTGAATAACTCTTGCTGTTTTTGGTGCTAATCCAAGAAGACTTTTTATTGCTGCTGATGTACGTGTACGAGCTCTAAGCTCTAACACCTGACCAAGCAGGATCAGTGTAACGATTACTCCTGATGCTTCAAAATATACGGCAACATCTCCGTCTGCTCCTTGAAATGATTCAGGAAATATATTTGGTAACATAGCAGCAACCATACTGTAGCTATATGCAACGCTAACACCTAGTGCAATAAGGGTAAACATATTTAGGTTAAAACCTTTTAAAGACTTGATTCCTTTAACATAAAAAGGCCAAGCGATCCATGTACATATAGGTGTGGCAAATAGAAGTTCACCCCATATACGACCTTTTGTACCAACTAAGTTTGATATAGGCTCGCCTGGAAACATATCTCCCATAGAGAAAATTAGTAAGGGAAAAGCAAAGATGATAGATAATATAAAACGAAGACGCATTTTGTTGTATTCACTGTCATCTTCTTCTTGGAGGGTTACCTGCATTGGTTCAAGAGCCATCCCGCATTTTGGACAACTACCTGGTGAGTCTTGTATGATCTCTGGGTGCATTGGACAGGTGTATTGAATTTTAGTATTTAGTGCAGGTTCACTGTCGCATTCACCACCTGCAATTTCACAAGTTGAGTTTTTTCGTTGATGTTCCATGCTATATCCTTTTAGCTCTCAGCAAGGTCTTTACGTTTTTCTTCAAACTCCTCTTTATTGATCTCACCTTTTGCATAACGCTCTTTTAAAATATCTAGTGCATCAGTAGTTTTTGTTCCAATATCTTGTTTATCTGCCAACCTTAGCAATAAAATAAAAACAACTATCAGCAATATAATCCAAAACCATCCCATTCCAAAGCCAAATCCATGTCCCATCTCATAATCCCAGTGCATATATATCCCCCTCAATTTTAGAGATAACTATCAGCTATATCATCTAGATAAATGATGTAGCTGATAGTTATTCAGCATAATTTTTGAAACATACGGCTATTTTTATAAAATGAATAGCCGTAATAAAGTGTTACCTTACATATGGACCGCGTATATATCCCCAAGGATTTACATATAGATCCATCTCATTACCGTTTTGATCTTTTATTATGAACCAGTATGTATACCCTCTAGGCATTTCATCTTTTTCCATTTTAGATATAGAGAAACCTTTAAGATGTTCCGAAAGAAACGCCTTAACTTTAGTCTTAACTTCTTTTTCTGAAAGAGTTTTATACTCTTTCTGGTATTCCTGACGGTGATAATTTCCACAATCTTCGCAAGGTTGTCCCATCATTCCATAACCGTGACCTCTATAACCAGGACCCATCATATTGCCGTAACCAGGACCCATCATATTGCCATATCCTGGACCCATTCCTCTGTAAGGTCTGTCATCATCTGCCATAATACCTACTGGAAGTGCCAAAAGTGCTAGAACCACTGAAACTCGTGTTAAACTTTTCATGTTGTCTCCTTTTTTGGACGCTAAATATTATGATATTCTATTAAAAGTTACAAGTCAAGGTATAAGATTTTTTTATTTTAATGTATTCTTGGAAGAGCCTTTAAATAGGTAAATACAGGTAATAAAAAAATTTATATAATGTAAGCGCAGTTTTGAGAATAATTTAGAACTTTTATGGCTTTTTCATTGAAACATAGTAAATATAATCTTATTTTGATGGTATAAAAGGGTTTAGATTTCTTTGTTTTTTAGCTATACGTTGATTACGTTCTATCTCCCATTCATTTGGTGGATATAGTTTATTCCAAGATTGATACTTGTTTAGTTCCTGTTTTGATAGCTTCATGCCGTATTGTTTATTAAAGTACAAATAATCTCTGGCTATTATACCTCTGATATCATCTTTTACTCTGGCTCTTTTTTGTTTAAAAAGCACATCAAATTTACATTCACCGTACTGTCCGCCAACTGCCTCTTCAAAGTCAAATCTAAAATTCTTACGATCGCCGTTTAGCTCACCTACGGCTGGGAAAAGGTTATGCATATCTGCTTGCATAACTCTGTACTTTTGATTTACCTTTTCACAACACTTGCGACCTTTATAAGTTTTGCCGTTTTTCTTTATACACTCAGGATTTCCTTCGCGCCAACACGCAAATTGACGTCCGAAGTTCTCAGCTGGAATCAGATGTTCCCACTCTATACGGTTTGCTCTTTGGTTTATTTTCCCTTTTTTGGTTCTTATGTTTCTTGGTATATATCCGCAAGATTCTTTGTCGATCATATTTTTTTTATTTTTATAGTTGTATTTGCAGTCACAGTATATGGTAGTCTGATGACCTTGATATATTTGACGCAGCATCTTTTTAGATTTGGAAAATGATTCGTTTTGAGCCAAAAGAAGCGTTGAAAGTAGCGCAAGTAAAAGTAATTTTTTGATCATCTAAACTCCTGAATGCGGAGTTATAGAATATTTTTAAATAAAAGAAAGTATGTAGATTTTTTTAATAATAAAAACTAAATAAACTATAATAATTTTGAATATTAGTTATAGTTGTTATATGTTTGCTAAACCTCTTTCAATAGCCCAAAGCATAATAAACATAATGAAAAAATAGCCTACCAAAAGAGTGTCCATTCTTCTCCAGTTAAGTGCTATATTGTGTTTTGCAGTATATTTTGAATGTACATTAGTGTTTTTAAAATAAGTAAGTGAAAGAAGCAGTGCAATAACATAAGCTATAACCACTCCGATCACGTTCCACCACATCCACATAATTTCAGGATGCATAATCCATAAAAACACATTTATGCCAACACCACTAAAAAGACCGATCAAAATAGCATTGCTTCCAATATTTTTATGTATAGCTCCCGCTAAAAATACAGCCAGAACAGGGCCGTAAAATGCAGAACCTATTTTGTTTATGGCTTCTATGACGGTATCGGCTATAGAGCCTACAAAAAAAGCAAAGATTATAATGGCAATTCCCCAAAAAGCAGTAGTGAACTGGCTTAAACGGATCTCTTTTACACCCTCAATATGTTTTTCTTTTAACACAAAGTCATGCAGAGTTACGGCTGAGAGTGAGTTTAGTGCCGAATCTATGCTTGACATGGCAGCTGCTAAAATGGCCGCGATCAACAACCCTTTAACACCAATAGGGAGGTACTCTAAAATAAACTGAGGTATAAGGTGATCAGCAGAAGTAGATGCAATAGAGGCTTGAAGTGAACTGTCTTGCATATAAAGCGTACCTACCGCTATACCCATTAGCACATATAGTAGTGTAAGTGGAAATCTGGCAAAACCGTTAAAGTAAAGTGATAGTTTTGATTCGTTTATATTTTTGGTTGAGAGCTCTCTTTGAACCTGACTCTGATCCGTTCCGTAATAAGCAGAATATAAAAAGAAGCCTCCAAATAAAAATGCCCAAAACGGCATAGAGCCATCGGTATTAAAACCCCAGCTAAAATCTAGTGTCTGTAAACGCTCTTTTGGAAACGTTTCAAACATAACACCAAATCCTCCAATAATATCTACGGCGATATAGATCGATACTACAACTCCAAGTAATAGCAGTCCCATTTGCAGAATATCTGAATAAACAACGGCTTTCATACCGCCTAAAGTGTCATAAATAAGTATAATAAGCCCCATAGCTAAAATAGAGATCCACAGCTCAAACCCTGTAATGCTTTGCATAACGATCGCAGTGGCATACAAGGCTATACCGGTACCAAGCCCGCGACTAAGTAGAAATATTACTGCAACAGTGTTTCTTACACTTGTATCGTAGCGTAGTTGCAGGTATTCATAAACACTCACCAGTTTTAACTTACGAAATAGGGGGATTAGAAAAATAGATGTGACGATCATAGCAAGCGGCAGGGCAAGTTCATACTGAAGCCATGTGAGTCCTCCACCTTCTTTAACAGCTACAAATGCGGGGATAGATATAAAACTAATAGCGGAGCTTTGTGTAGCCATAGTAGATATTCCAACAGCCCACCAAGATAGTTTACGATCAGCTACATAGTAGTCGTCCTGATCATGGTTTTTTCTACCTACAAAATAACCAAAAAGGAGTAAAAATATAAAATAAGCACCAATAATTGACCAGTCTAGTAACCCCATACCTTTTACCTTTTTTATTATTTATACGTTGTATGTCAGTGTAGCAAATATAACACCTAATATCAAACATAATGGTGAAAAATATTTTGTATCATAAATTGCAAATTCCGTATCTTTTATTTTTTTGAAAAAGCCTACCATATTAAAGTCACCAACTGATCTTAGTGTAAAGACAGCTGAAATGATCCATCCAAATATAGCTATAAGTTCAGAGTTGTCAGAGCAGAAGTAAAGTTTGTAGGCAATAAATGCAAAGCTAAATAACACAAGAGCGACAAATACAGTTATAATTTTTCCGGGTTTAAAAAAGTGCTTCGTTATTAACTTCTGGTATAACTTTGTTTATACCTAACTTTCCACCAAAAGCCCAGTAGAAATGAAATAAGCCTATAATGATTAAAAGCGTTATTGTTATAGCTGCTACAAAATTCACTTTTACTCCTTTTATAAGTTAGCTATATTTTGTCATGCTTTAATATGCATGTTAATTATATTTTTCCAAACTTTGTTTGGTTTAAATCCTTTTGGTAAAACTAATTTAGCACTTTTATCTTTTAATATCATTTTTTTATAATGATATATAAAAATGGATACTCTATAGTTTTTTGCACAATGTATAAAAACTTTTTTATTCTGTTCTTGTAATGTTTTTAATGTATTGCAAAATAATTTTAATCTGTCAATTTCTGGATTTTCCCAAGATATTGGAATATGGATATAAATCATATTATTTTTTGATACAACTTTATCTTCATTTTTTAAAGCACTATTACTATTATGTAGTGCTAAATTTATTACTACATCAAATTTGTTTTTTGAAATAAGTTTAAATTCTTTTTTTGTTGGTTGTCCTGCTGTTGATATATAATCATTAATTTTGATAAAGTTTAAAATCGTTTTTATCTTTTGCTCCTAGTATTTGATGTAAGTGTGGCAAATGGATTTGATTTTGTAAAGGCTTGAATCTGCTTTTGTTCTGTTATATTAAAGTGTTTTTGGATATACATATTTCATATTATTGCTTTTTAATATTAAAAGCTATACCTATTTCTTTGATTTCTTTTTGATAATTTTCTTCTTGTTTATTAATAAAATTTTCGATATCTTTCGCTCTTTTAAATGCTATATCTCTTGCACCATCTAGCATATAACCTGCATTAGCATCATTTAAAGCTTTAGCTTGAGCTTTTTTTAGAGTTTTTTTATTACTTTCAAGTCTTTTTCTAGCTGCTTGAATTTGTTCTTTCATAATGGTTAAAGACGTTTCTTTTGATAGTGCAACTTTTAATTCTTTATCTGCCCAAAGATATCCCATATAACCACCTACACAACTGATGCCTAAAAATATTATTACTAATATTATTGTCTGTATAAACGGAGTATTATGTTTTTGATAGTTTGAGATAATTTTGTAACATAAATAAATCATTATGGCTAATAAGCCTAAATATCCATATTGAAGAATATTTAATATCATGTTTTTCCCTTAGTATTTATTTATCGAGTATTATATAAATATTTACTTGAAACAATATAAATATTAGAAAACAGAAAAAGTTATATTAAATGATTATAAAAAAAGAGAAGGGGAGGGAGAAGAAAAAAGTCTAAGAGTTTCTAGACTTTTTTCCAAGTTTTACAAGTCCTATGCCTATAGCAGTGACAAGTAGTATTGCACCTATAGAGATAAATACAAAACTCATCTCTACAGGTTGTGTGAAATCAGGCATTACGCTAAAACCTCGCCACATCTAGTACAAGTTGTGTCTTCAGCTTCTGAATTGAACTTCCAACAACGTGGACATTTGTGTGCTTCAGCTTTGTAGATTATAAACTCATCATCATCCACTTTAAAACTTCCAAGTTCTGTAGAACCTTTTTCAGTACTTACACCAGAAACAACGAACCAGTCTTCAGCCTCTGTAGAATCTAAAGCTAGAACTTTTGCAGAGTCAGTGTATAGAGTTAGCTCTAGTGTAGCTTTGATTGTTTTGTCTTTTTTAAGTGAGTCTATCGCAGAACCAAAACCAAAACGAGCTTTTTTCATATACTCGCCATCAAAGTTGCTTTCAACTTTCTCCATCGGCTCATATACAAAGTCAAATATATCTTCAGCATCACCCTTGATGATCGCCGGAGCAGTCTCAACTATTTCATCACAAGTGTATGTGATGATCGGAGCCATAAGAGTAAGAAGCTGTTTAACGATCATAGCCATAGCACTCTGGCTTGCTCTACGGTGAGTGTCATTCATGCCATCACAATAAAGTCTATCTTTAGTGATATCCATATAGATACCGCTTAACTCGTTAGCTATGAAGTTGTTAAGCGTGTTCATACCGTTTACATAGTTGTACTTACTAAACGATGCGTGTACGCTCTCAAACACATCACCAGCTACACTTAAGATCCATTTGTCTAATTCACCCATTTGATCTACAGGAGTAAGAGCATCTAAATCGTTAATGTTCGCAAGTAAAAATCTAAATGTGTTTCTTAGTTTACGGTAACTCTCGGCAGTTTGTTTTAAGATACCATCAGAAATTTTAAGATCCCCTTGGTAGTCACTTGAAGCTACCCAAAGACGAAGTATCTCAGACCCATATTGTTTTAGAACTTTCTCAGGTGCAACAACGTTACCCTTAGACTTACTCATCTTCTCACCTTTTTCATCAACAGTGAAACCGTGAGTAAGAACAGCTTTGTATGGAGCTACATGCTCAACAGCCGTACTTAAGAACATTGATGACTGGAACCAACCGCGGTGTTGATCTGAACCTTCTACGTAAAGATCAGCAGGATACTCTCCAGCGTCATAGTTACGAGATTTTAAAACAGAGTACCAAGTTGAACCAGAATCAAACCATACATCAAGAATGTCGCTTACTTTTTCAACTTCATCAGCAGTATATCCACTTCCCGGATATAAAAGTTCTTCAGTCGGCATTGAATACCATGCATCGCTCCCGTGCATCTCAAATACCATTGCTGTAAAGTTTAGAACTTTCTCATCTAGTATAACTTCACCTGTAGCTTTTACTCTAAAGAACGCTATTGGCACACCCCAGTCACGCTGACGAGATATACACCAGTCTGGACGGTTCTCAACCATAGAGTTAAGTCTGTTTCTTCCAGTTTCAGGGAAGAAAAGAGTTTTCTCAACTTCAGTCAGAGCTATGTCACGAAGTGTTTTGTTCTCACCCTCAGGTGTACCGTCAACCGAGATAAACCACTGCTTAGTAGCACGGAAGATCAGTGGAGTATGAGATCTCCAACAGTGTGGGTACGAGTGAGTGAACTTAGAATCATAAAGTAGTGCATCACCTAGAAGCTCTAAGATCGGTTCGTTACATTTGAAGATCAGCTTACCAACAAACTCTTCTGGGTTTGGTAATAGTCCATCACGAACGATCGTCTCATCATAACAACCAGTCTCATCAACAGGCATTACAACTTCTAAGTCATACTTTAGACCTACACGGTAATCGTCTTCACCATGACCAGGTGCTGTATGAACACCACCTGTACCACTGTCCATCATAACGTGCTCGCCTAGAACTATTTTAGATGTACGTTTGTTAAGTGGGTTTATAGCTACTTCATTTTCAAGTACTTTTTGATCTACTTCCTGAGCTATTTCACCTTTTACTACACCTAGTTCAAGTAAAGATTCATATAATGCTTTTGCTACGATATAACCATCAGTAGTTAGGACATACTTCTCTTCTGGGTGTAGAGATATACCTGTATTTGCAGGAAGTGTCCAAGGAGTTGTAGTCCAGATAACAAGAGCAGCATCTCCAACAAGACCGGCTTTTGTTTTAGCTTCATCACTAAGCTCAAATGCTACATAGATAGAGTGTGACTCTTTATCTTCGTACTCAACCTCTGCTTCAGCTAGTGCTGTACGCTCAGCCCATGACCAGTATACAGGTTTGCTTCTCTCAACTAAAAGACCTTTTTTAGCAACATTACAAAGTGTACGGTAGATGTTTGCTTCAAACTTATAGTCCATAGTTACATATGGATTTTCCCAATCAGCAATGATCCCTAATTTTTTAAACTCTTCTCTTTGGATATCTACAAATTTTGCAGCGTGCTCACGGCACAGCTCTCTTACTTTAGAAACTTCAAGTTGCTCTTTTTTAGCTTTTCCGCCAAGCTTTTTCTCAACTTGCTGCTCTATCGGTAGACCATGACAATCCCAACCTGGAGTAAAACGAACGCTTTTTCCGTTGAAGTAGTTATGCTTGATAATGATGTCTTTTAAAGTTTTGTTTAGAGCATGACCGATGTGAGTGTTTCCGTTTGCATACGGAGGTCCATCGTGTAGTGTAAAGCTTTGTGCACCTTTACGGTTAGCTTTCATCTTTTCATAAACTTTTTTATCATCCCAAGAAGCATAACGCTTAGGTTCGTTCTCGATTAGGTTACCACGCATAGCAAAGCTAGTTGTAGGTAATAGTAATGTTTCTTTGTAGTCCATTTGTGCCTCAAATATTAAGAGTTTTTATATATTAAAATTTTGCGATTATACCTTTTTATTGATTAAAAAGCTCTTTAAAGTGCTATAATACTTACAAATGATGCTAATTGTGGAGTTTGAAACTTATGAAAGTACACTTGATATTTGTAGGAAATAAATTTATTTATAACACATCTTTAAAAGATTATGTTCAAAGAAGTGTTTTAAAAAACTTTGATTATATAGACAATACAACGTTTTACAAAGAGAGCGATAATACTTTGTTTTTAGAACTTGATTCATTGTTAAATACAGAATCTAAAGTAATAATAGTCACTTCAAAGCAAAACTTCTCAACAATCGGTAAGGTTCTATGTACAGTAACAGAAGATAATCAAGTTTTAAAAGAGGGTATGTTGATCCCATCAGAATCATATGTTTATAAAGAAGCAAGTTATCTTTTAGAGTATAAAAACTGTGCTGTAAATGTGCTTCATATAGATGAGATGCAAAAGTTTCCAAAACTGTTACTGGACTCTGAAGATTCAAAAGAGGTTTTAAATATATTTGGTGAAGATGAAGAAAGTTTAAGAGCTATACTTAATCCTGTAGCCCAAACGTATGATCTTCGTTTAGACATATTTACTATTATCGATGGTTGGATTCAAGTAAATGTTAGCAGTAAAAAGTTTGGTGAAATTTCTAAATTCATACCATCAGCTTCAAAACTTTTACCATATAAAATAATACAGACAGATGACATGGCTACTTATATAATAGAAAAACTAACTCAGTTTGATAAAAAGATAACATTTGCCGAGAGTTGTACCGGAGGATTATTGTCATACTTTTTTACTTCACGTAACGGAGCTTCAAACATACTAGATGGTTCGCTTGTAACATACTCGAATGAGATAAAAGCGAATTGGCTGGCTGTAGAAGAAGCTACTCTTGAGGAATTCGGCGCAGTAAGTAGTGTTGTTGTTAAAGAGATGGCAGAGGGTGCTTTAAATGTAAGTGAAGCAGATTTCGCACTTTCCATAAGTGGAATAGCAGGTGATACAGGTGGAACTGTAGATAAACCAGTAGGTACAGTTTTTGTCGGCTTAAAAACTAAAGACGGTTTTTCTAAAGAGGAATACCTGTTTTTAAGCGGTGACAGAAATTATGTACAAAACCAAAGTGTCTTACATGCGGTAAAAATATTGCTTTTAAGCTCCAAAGATATTTTTTTTGAAATTTAACAAAAAAACTCTTGACAATAAAAAATGATTTGTCTATAATTTCGACCTCTAAACAAATAGAGGCCAAAATGTCTTGTTAGCTCAGTTGGTAGAGCACGTCACTTTTAATGATGTGGCCTCAGGTTCGAATCCTGAACAGGTCACCATTTTTAAATCTAAAAACACTTATGCGGTGGTAGTTCAGTTGGTTAGAATACCTGCCTGTCACGCAGGGGGTCGCGAGTTCGAGTCTCGTCCACCGCGCCATTTGTTTTTAGTTTAAATGGGCGCTTAGCTCAGTTGGTAGAGCGCTACCCTTACAAGGTAGATGTCACTGGTTCGAGTCCAGTAGTGCCCACCATT